>CALKLC010000087.1 GCA_937991975.1 uncultured Spirochaetales bacterium
GAAGATCTCATCGAAAAGATCAAAGGGGGATGGCTGGACTTCGATATTGCCGTAGCCACTCCGGACATGATGAAGGATGTTGGAAAGCTGGGGCAGATTCTAGGAAGACGAGGTTTGATGCCGAATCCCAAGACTCAAACAGTCACCTTCGATATTAAAGGGGCATTGAACGAACTGAAAAAGGGCCGAATCGAGTTCCGATCTGACAAAACAGGGGTTATTCACCTGGCCATAGGGAAAGTTTCGATGGAACCAAAAGCCATTGCGGAAAACCTCGTAACTGTCATGCAGGAGATCGAGCGGAAAAAACCGGCAGATGCGAAGGGGAACTTCATCAAATCTGTATACATTTCCTCTACCATGGGACCGGGGGTACGGGTCTCGGGAGATCAGGAGTAGACCATGAGCGAATACAAAGTTAAGTTAAACGATAAAAAGCTCCAGGCGGTAAAGGAACTGAAAGACAAGTTCGGATCCTATAAGGGATTCATTTTTACCGATTTCAGAGGATTAACGGTCGAGCAGATTACGAAACTGCGGAGGGAACTCCGGAAACTGAACGCGGAATACAAAGTTATAAAGAATAACTTTGCCCGTATTGCCTTCCAGGAGATGAGTCAACCGGATGTTTCTTCGTATCTAACCGGTCCTACAGCTATCGCCATGGCCAATGAGGAATCTACCCAGGTAGCGAAATCCCTTCTCGAATTTGCCAGGGAGACCAGTGTCAAGGTCAAAGGCGGTTTGGTAGAAGGAAAGGTGTTCGACGATCAACAGATCGTGCTGTTTTCCAAGCTTCCCAGCAGGGTGGAACTGTTGGCCAGCCTTATGGGTACAATGCGGGCTCCTGTACAGAACCTGGTGTATGCGATGAATGGGGTTACCACCAAACTGGTTCGCACACTGCAGGCTGTAGCGGAGAAAAAGGCGTCGTAACGAAAGTCGCGTAGCGACTTCAGATAAAACCCAGCGTTAGTCTTCGTGAACGTGTTGCGTGCTATCGCTGGAAATCAAATGAAGGAGAAGATAATATGGCAACACTGACAAAGGAACAGATTCTTGATGCGATCGCTAACATGTCTGTATTGGAAGTCTCCGAGCTGGTAAAGATGATGGAAGAAAAGTTCGGTGTTACTGCTGCCGCTCCGGTTGCTGTGGCAGCGGCGGTCCCCGGTGCAGGTGCAGCGGCTGCGGCAGCTCCTGCAGAAGAAAAGACTGAGTTCACCATCAAACTAAAGGCAGTAGGAGACAAGAAGATCGACGTTATCAAGGCTGTGCGGACAGTGGTTCCGGGCCTTGGCCTGAAGGAAGCAAAGGATCTTGTAGAAGGCCTTGGGGTGATCAAAGAGAATGCTTCCAAGGAAGAGGTAGCGACCATCAAGAAAGCCCTAGAGGATGCCGGGGCAACAGTTGAGATTCAGTAAGAGAGAAGTAATTATTACATATTCTGTTCTCGCAAAACCACCGGTTCATTGGGGGCCGGTGGTCTATTATTCTCAGGAGGCGTGTATACATGTTCGATAGGAATGCCGCGATTAAACGGGTCGTTGTGGGAAAACGAAGACCCGATGTGATGGAACTACCCAACCTGATCGATATCCAACTTTCCTCCTACGAACGGTTCCTTCAACGGGAACGACTTCGGGAAGGAAAGCCGCTATTGAATCAGGGTCTTGAGGAAGTATTCCGATCCGTATTTCCCATCGAAAGCCAGAACGGGGATATGCGGTTGGAGTATGATTATTACACCCTCGAAGAAAGTAGTATCAAGTTCAGTGAAGCGGAATGTAAACAAAAAGGGCTAACCTACGCGGTTCCTATCAAGGCAAGAATAAACCTGGTGTTCCTCGAAACCGGAGAAATCCGACAAAAGGACATCTATATGGGGGATATTCCCCTGATGACGGATCGGGGAACCTTCATTATAAATGGGGCAGAGCGGGTTGTCGTATCTCAGATACATCGGTCCCCCGGGGTGATTTTTTCCCACGAGAAAGGAGTCTACTCGTCCCGTATTATCCCCTATCGGGGATCCTGGCTGGAGTTCGAAATCGACCAGAAGAAGGATTTGATCTACGCGAAAATCGATAGAAAGAAACGGATTCTGGGGACTTTATTCCTCCGTGCGTTAGGGTACGATAGCCGGGAAAAGATCATTTCCCTCTTCTACAAGACTAAAACAGTGCAATTGGCAGAAAATCGGGAAATGAAAGATGCACTTGTCAATAAGGTGCTGGCAAAACCGGTGTTCATACAGGAAGGGGAAGGTACGAAACGGTTCCACATGGCGGGAGATAAACTCCATCCTCATGATATCGATGAACTCATTGCCCAAAAAGTCCAGGAAGTAGAGATCATCGATTTCGAAGCAGAAGGCTCTTTGAACTCAGAGGTAATCCTTAACTGTTTCGAACGAGAAGAGGCAAAGTTTACCCGCGAGGATCAAGGGCAGGACGAGCCTACAAAAGAAGATGCTCTTTCTGCCGTGTATTCGATCCTTATGCCGGGAGAACCTATTACGGTGGAGAACGCAGAGAAAGATTTTCTCTCCATGTTCTTCTCTGCCCGCCGCTACGATCTGGGTCGGGTAGGAAGGTACAAACTGAACAAGAAGTTCGGTTATGAGCAGCCAATCGATTCTCATCTCCTGACAAAGGAAGATATCATCAACACGATGAAATACCTGATCCAGGTGTACGTCGGAGAAGCAAATGTGGACGATATCGATCATCTGGGGAATCGACGAGTTCGGTCGGTGGGAGAACTTTTGGCGAACCAGCTGAAAACCGCATTTACCCGGATGGAGAGAATCGCCAAAGAACGGATGTCCCTCAAAGAGACCGAGACCCTGAAACCTCAGGACCTGATCTCCATCAAGCCTATAGTGGCAGCGATCAAAGAGTTCTTTGGATCAAGCCAGCTGTCTCAGTTCATGGATCAGGTGAATCCTCTCGCAGAACTCACCCACAAACGGAGGCTCAACGCCTTGGGCCCAGGAGGGTTGTCGAGGGACCGGGCGGGATTCGAAGTACGGGACGTTCACTATACCCATTACGGCCGGATGTGTCCCATCGAAACACCGGAAGGACCCAACATTGGATTGATCGTATCACTGGCCAACTATACCCGGGTGAATGAGTACGGCTTCCTGGAAACCCCCTATCGAAAGGTGGTAAACGGGAAAGTGACCAATGAGATAGAATTTCTCTCCGCAATGGATGAAGAAAAGTATTTCATTGCCCAGGCGAACGCGCCTATCGATGAACATGGGAACTTCCTCCAGGATCAGATCAGTGTTCGAAAAGGAGGGGACTACACTACCCGGAGTCCCAAGGACATTCAGTACATGGATGTATCTCCCAGGCAAGTCATCTCGGTTTCGGCTTCCTTGATTCCGTTCCTGGAGCATGACGATGCAAACCGGGCCCTCATGGGATCCAACATGCAGCGCCAGGCAGTGCCTCTTGTATTTCCCGAGCCTCCTCGGGTGGGAACAGGGATGGAAGGAAAATGCGCGTATGATTCAGGGGTTCTCATCAAGGCTAAACGATCGGGGACAGTAGAGTATGTGTCCAGTACACGTATCGTGATCAAACCCGATTCGCCTTCCCACCCAAATGATCGAGATGTTTTTGAGTTGATCAAGTATCAGCGGACGAACCAGGATACCTGTTATATCCAGAAGCCGATTGTCAAGTTCGGCCAAAAGGTCAAAGCAGGGGAGGTTCTCGCCGATGGGCCTGCCACATTCAATGGGGAACTGGCCCTTGGCAGGAATGTGCTGGTAGGGTTCGTACCCTGGAACGGGTACAACTTCGAGGACGCCATCCTTATTTCCGAGAAAATCGTAAAAGAAGATATCTTCACCTCTATCCACATCAAGGAGTTCTCTGTAGACGTACGGGAAACAAAGCTAGGGCCTGAAAAAATTACCCGGGATATACCCAATATCGGAGAGAAAGCTCTGGAGCAGCTGGATGAAGAAGGGATTATTCGCATAGGGGCAAAGGTAAAATCCGGCTCCATTCTGGTTGGAAAGGTCACTCCCAAGTCAGAGACAGAAACTACGCCGGAGTTCAAGTTGTTGAACTCCATCTTTGGGGAGAAAGCGAAAGAAGTTCGGGATACCAGCTTACGGGTCCCCCATGGGACAGAGGGGACAGTGATCGATATCCAGAGACTGAAACGCTCCGAAGGGGATGATCTACCACCGGGCGTCGAAGAAGTCGTGAAAGTATTGATCGCTACCAAGAGGAAACTCCAGGAGGGAGACAAAATGGCGGGCCGGCACGGGAATAAGGGCGTTATTGCTCGGGTCCTGCCGGAGGAAGATATGCCTTTCCTGGAGGATGGTACACCGCTGGATATCTGTTTGAATCCTCTGGGTGTCCCTTCCCGGATGAATTTAGGACAGTTGCTCGAGACCATGCTGGGCTGGGCAGCAGTGGCCAATGAGGAATGGTATGCTACGCCCGTGTTCGAATCAGCAACCCTGGAAGAAATAGCCCAGAAACTCAGGGCGTCAAACCTGCCAGAAAACTCGAAGGCCATTTTACGGGACGGGAAAACGGGTGAACCTTTCAAGAATCCCGTAACAGTGGGGTATATGTACATGCTGAAGCTCCATCACCTGGTGGATGACAAGATGCATGCCCGCTCCACTGGCCCCTACTCCCTCGTGACTCAGCAGCCCCTGGGAGGCAAGGCCCAGTTTGGAGGGCAGCGGTTGGGCGAGATGGAAGTGTGGGCGTTGGAAGCTTATGGAGCTGCCAATACCCTGCAGGAACTTCTCACCATCAAATCGGACGATATGACGGGAAGAGCTAAAATCTACGAAAGTATTGTTAAGGGAGAGCCTTCCACTGCAGCCGGTGTTCCCGAATCTTTCAACGTGCTGGTTCAGGAGCTTCGAGGACTGGCCCTTGATATTACCATCCGCGATGCAAAGGGAAAACCGATCCCCTTAACCGAACGGGACGAAGAGCTGATCAACCGTCAGGGGAGCAATTTCTAGGAGGTAACCATGCGAGATATACAGGACTTTGATTCCATTCGCATACAATTGGCTTCTCCAGAGAAGATCCGTGCGTGGAGCTACGGAGAAGTAAAAAAACCGGAAACCATTAACTACAGAACCCTTCGACCCGAAAAAGATGGTCTGTTTTGTGAACGGATCTTTGGTACTACGAAGGAATGGGAATGTTACTGTGGAAAGTTCAAATCCATCCGATACAAGGGAGTGATCTGCGATCGCTGCGGTGTAGAAGTTACCCATTTCAAGGTACGGCGGGAACGGATGGGGCACATAGAACTTGCTTCTCCGGTTTCTCACATCTGGTACTATCGATCGGTGCCTTCACGGATGGGACTGCTACTCGATCTTTCCGTAGCTGCTTTGCGTTCGGTCCTCTACTATGAAAAGTACATTGTAATCGATCCGGGAGATACGGATCTCAAAAAGATGGAACTTCTCACAGAAGAGGAGTACCTGGAAGCGAAGGAACGGTATGGAATGGCCTTTACCGCGGGAATAGGGGCAGAGGCCATCCGGACCCTTCTGGAAGGGATCGATCTGGACTCCCTTTCCGCTCAGTTGCGCGCCCAGATGATCGAGAAGGGACCCAAAGCCGATAAACGTCTCCTGAAACGAATCGAAATAGTGGAAAACTTTCGGGATTCCGGGAATCGACCCGAATGGATGATACTGGAAGTGATTCCCGTGATACCCCCTGAGTTGCGACCGATGGTACAGCTGGATGGGGGCAGGTTCGCTACCAGTGACCTGAATGATCTGTACCGGAGAGTGATAAACCGGAACAACCGTCTGAAACGACTCATTACTCTGAATGCCCCTGACATCATCATTCGAAACGAAAAACGGATGCTCCAGGAAGCGGTGGATGCTCTATTCGACAATTCCAAGCGGAAGCGAGTAGTTAAAGGCGCATCAAACCGGCCCCTCAAATCTCTCTCCGATATGCTGAAAGGAAAGCAAGGTCGGTTCCGGCAAAACCTTCTTGGGAAACGGGTGGATTATTCCGGTCGCTCCGTTATCGTGGTAGGTCCCGAGTTGAAACTCCACCAGTGCGGTCTACCTACGAAGATGGCTTTGGAACTGTTCAAACCCTTCATTATGAAGAAACTGGTGGAAAAGGATGTGGTGTATAACATCAAGAAGGCGAAGTCACTCGTGGAAACGGAGAGCCCGGAGGTGTGGCAGATCCTGGAGGATGTAGTGAAAGAGCATCCTGTGCTACTGAACCGCGCACCCACCCTACACCGATTGGGAATTCAAGCCTTCGAACCCGTGTTAGTAGACGGAAAGGCCATCAAGCTCCATCCGCTCGTGTGTCATGCGTACAATGCCGACTTCGATGGGGACCAGATGGCGGTGCACGTGCCTCTGACGCAGGCAGCTCAGATTGAATGCTGGACTCTCATGTTGTCGGCCAAGAACCTATTGAACCCGGCCAATGGGAAACCCATCGTGTTTCCTTCGCAGGATATGATCCTGGGGATCCATTACCTGACCCGGGAAAAGAAAGGTGCCAAAGGGGAGGGTAAGCGGTTTAGTTCTATAGAGGAAGTCTTGATGGCTATCGATGCCGGCTCGGTAGAATACTGGGCCAGAATCAAGGTGCCCATCAATGGCAAAGTTATGGAAACAACCCCTGGACGGGTTGTATTCAATGAGGGGCTACCCAAAGGGATCGAGTATCTCAACTATCCGATGGGCGATAAAGAATTAAAAGCTTTGATAGCAAAGGTCTATGTCGAAAAGGGCCCCTATCTTACCGTACAGATGCTGGACGCTCTAAAGGACCTCGGTTTCAAGTATGCTACCATCTTCGGAGCCACTATCGGGGTAGAAGACATTCTCATCCCCGAATCGAAGAAACAGATGATCGAAAAAGCCAATGCAGAAGTTCGGGAGATCCAGGAACAATACCTCCATGGACACATCACCCAGGAGGAACGATACAACCGGGTGATCGAAGTGTGGTCCAAAACGAACGAGGATCTGACGAACGAATTGATGAACATCCTGAAGAACGATCGCCAGGGGTTCAACCCTGTGTATATGATGGCCAACTCTGGCGCCCGCGGTTCCAGAAGTCAGATTCGGCAGCTGGCAGGAATGCGAGGCCTCATGGCCAAGCCCTCTGGAGATATTATCGAGCTCCCCATCCTCTCCAACTTCAAGGAAGGACTTTCTGTTATAGAGTTCTTCATCTCCACCAATGGAGCTCGGAAAGGTCTTGCGGACACTGCTTTAAAAACTGCTGATGCAGGTTACTTGACCCGGCGTTTGGTGGACATCGCGCAAGACGTGGTAGTAAATGAGGAGGATTGCGGAACCATCAACGGGTTGGAAATGCGGGCATTGAAGGATGGGGAGGAGATCGTCGAATCCCTCGCAGACCGTATCGAGGGGCGGTTCACTCTGGAACGGGTAAAGCATCCGATTACAGGGGAAATCATCGTGGATGTGAATGAACTGATTACCGATGAGATCGCCCAGGAAATCGAAGCCGCAGGGATCGAGGCAGTCCGAATCCGGACGGTTCTTACCTGTGAGTCCCGGCATGGAGTATGCCAGAAATGTTATGGAAGAAACTTGGCAACCAACAAAACCGTAGAAATCGGTGAAGCGGTAGGGATCATCGCTGCCCAGTCGATTGGTCAACCGGGTACCCAGCTCACAATGAGAACCTTCCATATCGGAGGGGCAGCCACAAAAGCATCGGAAGAGAACAAGATCTATCTAAAGTATCCCATTGTAGTGAAAGGAGTTCTCGGCACTACGGTGAAGCTGCAAACAGGAGATCTCCTGTTTACCCGTAAAGGGCATATCATCGTGAATAAGATACTGGATTCTATCGATCTGCAACCGAAGGACAAGCTCTACTTAAAAGACGGGGATCGAGTCCTCAAAGGTCAGGCAATTCTGAAACGGGATGGACAGGAACTCATATCCAACCATAATGCCTACATATTGCTCGGAAAAGATAAAAAGAAGTTATACCTAATCGCTCAGGAACAGAAGGTTGAAGTCAGAAACGGTTCTACCCTGTTCGTAAAACCTGGTGACATTTTGCCTCCTGAGTATACCCTCGCCACCTTCGACCCGTTCAGTGAACCCATCATCTCGGAGTATGATGGAACGGTGGAGTTCGTCGATATCGTGTTAGGGACAACTCTGAAGGAAGAAATCAACGAAGAAACCGGGAACATCGAGAAGAAGATCACCGATTATACTTCTGAATCTATCCAGCCACGGATCCGGATTCTCGACGAGAAGGGTGAAGAAAAGGCTGTATACTTCATACCTGGCTCTGCCTACCTTAATGTAAACGATGGTGACAGGATCAAGGCAGGTCGCACCCTGGCAAAACTCTTGAAAGAGAGTGTGAAGACAGGGGATATTACAGGAGGGCTCCCGAGAGTAGGAGAACTGTTCGAAGCCCGAAAACCAAAGAATGTAGCGGTTCTTGCCCAGGTATCGGGAATTGTACGGTTCAAGAACATCATAAAAGGGAAAAGGGTCATTGCTATCGAGGATCCGTACGGGAAAGAGTATAAACACCTCGTTCCCATGGGCCGTCACCTGCTGGTCCGGGAAGGCGATACGGTAGAGGCGGGGGAACAACTCTGCGATGGGAGTATCGATCCTCATGATGTCCTGCATACGTTGGGCGAAAATGCCCTCCAGCAATTCATGATGAACGAGATCCAGGAAGTGTATCGTTTGCAAGGTGTGAGCATCAATGACAAGCATATAGGGATCATCATTCGGCAGATGATGCGGAAAGTGGAGATCGTGTCTGTGGGAGATACGAACTTCATCTTCGGGCAGCAGGTGGATAAACACAAATTCCATGAAGAAAATGAAAAAGTGATCCGTGAGGGTGGACAACCAGCCATCGCAAGACCCCTCCTTCTAGGGATTACTCGGGCTTCATTGAACATCGACTCCTTTTTCTCTGCGGCATCCTTCCAGGAGACTACCCGTGTATTGACGAATGCCGCGATTGCAGGCTCGGTGGACTACCTCCGGGGATTGAAAGAGAACGTAATCATCGGTCACCCCATCCCTGCAGGAACGGGCATGAAACGGTATCGGGCATTGAAACTGTACGACGAGAATGCAGAAGACCTGGATGCAAAGATACAAAAGATTCTGGAGTCCAAGCAGAAGGAAAAAGAGGAATCCGAAACCAGCAAACAGGAGATCATCCAGAGTGTGCAGGAAGAGTATAACGGGGAGGATGATTATGCCGATACGGATGATTGATTCCTGTATTGACATTTTGAAGAACTTGGGGTACATTCCTGCTTCGCTTGCAGGATTTAACTAACAGTAGGAGAAATGGTTAAGGTATGCCAACAATCAATCAGCTTATTCGAAAGGGACGCCAGAAGTCACGTTCTAAAACGAAGGCTCCGGCCCTGCAGGGTTGTCCGCAGAAGAGAGGGGTGTGTACTCGGGTAATGACGATTACCCCGAAAAAACCAAACTCTGCATTACGGAAAGTGGCTCGCGTTCGATTGGTAAATGGAATCGAAGTAACCGCTTACATTCCAGGGATTGGACACAATCTTCAGGAGCATTCAGTGGTTTTGATTCGGGGAGGTCGGGTAAAGGACCTGCCTGGAGTCCGCTACCATATCATTCGAGGAACGAAGGATGCTCTGGGTGTGGAAGATCGCAAACGGGGTCGTTCGAAATATGGGGCCAAACGGCCAAAGGCGTAGGAGAGTGGAATAATGGCAAGACGAAAAGTAGCAACGAAAAGGCCCACACTCCCTGATTCTCGATATAACAATGTGGTGGTGGCCAAATTCATTACCCGGATGATGCTGAAGGGAAAAAAATCCATCGCTACGAGGCTTCTCTACGATGCAATCGAGTCATTGAAGGGAAAAACGGACAAGAGCGAATTGGAAGTCTTCTTGAAGGCGATCGAGAATGTAAAGCCGTTGGTTGAAGTAAAATCCAGAAGGGTTGGGGGGGCTACCTACCAGGTACCTGTGGAAATTCGCGAATCTCGCCGTGAGGCCTTGGCCATGCGGTGGATCATTACGGCTGCCCGGGATCGGTCAGGTAAAAATTTTAGCGAGAAACTAGCTTTAGAATTGTGGGATGCGTACAACAATACAGGTACTGCAATCAAAAAGAAAGAAGATACCCACAAAATGGCGGAAGCAAATAAAGCGTTTGCCCATTATCGTTGGTAACAGAACAGGATGGGTGTATTGACCATCCTATTGGAAACAGATATACTTATTTAACTGTTCATCCATTAAACCGTCATAGACGGTTCTGGGTAGTGGTTCCTGAGAAACGATAGGGAAAGAGCTCTATGGTTATTCCAGGAACAAGGTTGTGAAGGAAGGATGGGCGTCTTTCGGTAGACTTTTCATCTCCTCTCACATCCAGATCGACAAACTTGGTATGTTAGGTACGGTAGTATCCTGTACGGATTACCGGACACTGATAGAAACTAGAAAACTATTTTCTGTGAAAATAGCGGAAGGAGGCACAAATGGCCAAAGAAAAGTTTGAAAGGGCGAAACCTCACATTAATGTCGGTACGATCGGTCATATTGACCATGGTAAGACTACCCTCACTGCAGCTATCTCTATGTACTGTGCTAGGAACTACGGTGGGAAAGTCATGAAGTACGAAGATATCGACAATGCCCCCGAGGAGAAGGCAAGGGGTATTACCATCAATACCCGGCACATCGAATATCAAACCGACAAGAGGCACTATGCCCACGTGGACTGCCCGGGACATGCGGACTACATCAAGAACATGATCACCGGCGCTGCTCAGATGGACGGTGCCATCGTGGTAGTAGCCGCCACGGATGGTCCCATGGCGCAAACAAAAGAACACATTCTACTCGCCCGACAGGTAGGAGTGCCTGCTCTTATCGTGTTCATCAACAAGATCGATATGGTTGATGACCCGGATCTGATCGATCTAGTAGAAGAAGAGATGCGGGATCTATTGAAGTTCTACAACTTCCCCGGTGATGAAGTGCCTGTTATCCGCGGAGCAGCTTTCCCCGCTATGGAAAATCCGGATGATCCGGAAAAGACGAAGTGTATCCGAGAACTCCTCGATGCAATGGATAGCTATTTCCCCATCCCACAGCGGGATGTAGATAAGCCCTTCCTCATGCCCATTGAAGATGTATTCTCCATTCAGGGTCGTGGTACTGTAGTAACCGGCCGTGTGGAGCGAGGGGTAATCAAGCTGAACGACGAAGTCGAAATCGTAGGTATCCGCGAAACGAAGAAAACGGTCGTTACCGGAATCGAAATGTTCAACAAGATTCTGGACGAAGGCCAGGCAGGTGATAATGTTGGATGTCTCCTTCGTGGTATCGATAAGAAAGAAGTGGAACGTGGACAGGTTCTGGCAAAACCAGGATCAATTAAACCCTACAAGAAGTTCAAGGGAACGATCTACGTGCTGTCCAAGGAAGAGGGTGGTAGGCATTCGCCGTTCTTCTCTGGCTATCGGCCCCAGTTCTATTTCCGCACCACCGACGTAACGGGTACAATCGAACTACCGCAGGACAAGCAAATGGTGATGCCGGGGGACAACACGGAGATTACCGTTGAATTGATCTATCCCATAGCGATGGATAAGGGATTACGGTTTGCTATACGTGAAGGCGGAAGAACGGTTGCCAGCGGTCAGGTAATCGAAATCATCGAATAATTCAGTAAAAGCCTTACCTCAGCTTTATAGGGGTAAGGCTTCTTTTTGGAGGAGTGATGGCTAAGGATAGAATTCGAGTTCGGCTACGAAGCTTCGATGTAGAATTGATCGACCAGAGTGCGAAGGCGATTGTGCAAACTGTTCAGAAGGCTGGCGCGAATGTTTCGGGGCCGATTCCTTTACCGACTCGAATAAACAAATTCACAGTTCTACGCTCTCCCCATGTTCATAAGAAATCGAGGGAGCAGTTTGAAATGCGAACCCATAAACGGTTGATCGATATTCTTTCTCCCACATCCACCGTAATGGACGCTCTGATGAAGCTGGAACTCCCTGCAGGTGTAGATGTAGAGATCAAGCAGTAATAGTAGGGGAATGCAATGGTTGGTCTTATTGGAAAGAAAGTTGGGATGACACAGGTGTTCGATGAAAGCGGGGTTTTGGTTCCCGTTACCGTCATTCAGGTAGAGCCCAACTGGATTGTTGCGAAACGTACCATCGAAAAAAATGGGTATGAGGCGGTTCTTCTAGGTGCAGGCACGGTTAAAGAAAGCCGTCTCACCAAGCCATACAAGGGTCAATTCCCTGAGGCCGTGAAACCTACCCGTCACCTTTTAGAGATAAAGGATTTCGAACTTGAGGGTGAGGTAGGTACGAAAATTGGAGTTGAAGCCTTGGAAGGCTTGCGATTTGTGGATATTCGCGGCACCACCAAGGGGAAAGGGTATCAGGGTGTTATGAAGCGGTGGGGATTCCATGGGGGGCGTGACACCCATGGTTCTAAGTTTCACCGGGCTCATGGGTCTACAGGACAGAATACTCATCCTGGGCATACGTTCCGAGGCGTAAAGATGGCTGGAAGGATGGGTGCACAGCGATACACGGTCCAGAATCTTCGGATCGTAAAGATAGATCCGGAGAAGCAGCTTCTTTTAGTCAAAGGTGCAGTGCCAGGAGCTACAAACGGAATGGTGGTCGTTACTTCGGCAAAGAAAAGAGAGTTGTAGAGGTTAAAGATGGAACAGAAAGTGTATTCAATCAAAGGAGAAGAGGTACGGACCATCGAACTTGCCGACTCAGTCTTCAACGTAGATGTAAGTGATGCGCTGATCTACTACGCAATCGTAAATGAGCAAGCCAATAATCGTGTGGGAACGGCTTGTACCAAGACACGAGCAGAAGTAAAAGGTACCAGTAGAAAACCCTGGAAACAGAAAGGGACCGGTAGAGCCCGTGCGGGTAGGCGAAGATCACCACTTTGGGTAGGTGGAGGAATCATCTTTGGCCCAAAACCCAGAGACTATAGTTTTTCCTTACCGAGGAAAGTAAAAAAAGCAGCCTATCGCTCGCTGTTGAGCTTGAAAGTGAAAGAAAACAAGCTGAAAATTGTGGAAGATTTTACGGTGGAATCGGGGAAAACGAAAGATCTTATCAGCATTCTGAAGAATCTGGTTCCAGAAGAACGATCTGTGCTTATTCTTAAAGATAACGATTCCATGATTCGAAGGGCAGGAGCCAATATTCCGTGGCTTACGCTGCTTTCCTTTGACCGATTGAATGCCAACGATCTATTGTACGGAAAGAATGTAATCGTGCTTGAGACTGCCGCTCAAAACTTGAACAGTATGTACGCATAAGGATAGGGCAAGAACTATGAAGATTGAACAGATCATCATTGAACCCGTACTGACGGAAAAGACGAACCAGATGAGGGAAAATGGAAAATACGTGTTCAAGGTCAACAAAAGGGCGAACAAATACCAGGTTATGCAAGCGGTGAGGGAGCTGTTTTCTGTGCATCCCATTAGCTGCAATATCATGAATGTAAAGGGTAAACCTAAAAGGGGACGAGCTAACGCAGGGTATACTGCCTCATGGAAGAAAGCGATCGTCACCCTGCAGAAAGGCGAAAAGATCACCATTTTCGAAGGCGCATAGAAGAGAGGGGGATGCAGTGGCTATCAAAACATACAATCCTATAACACCAGGTCTACGGTTCGCAGCTACCCTGCAGCATGAAGTGGACAAGAAAGAACCGGAGAAGTCCCTCACAAAAGGACTCGCGTCGAAAGCTGGAAGGGGTGCGGGGGGCAGAATCAGTGTTCGGAGGAAAGGGGGCGGTCATAAACG
>CALKLC010000088.1 GCA_937991975.1 uncultured Spirochaetales bacterium
CCCTGCTACACAGGGTCGCCCCATACCCCGGGCCACTACCGCCGCATGGCTCGTCATTCCCCCTGTAGCTGTCAGGATCCCTTTCGCAGCGTGCATCCCGCCAATATCTTCGGGAGAAGTTTCCTTACGAACCAGGATCACGCTCTTTTTCGAAGCTGCCCATGCTTCGGCATCTTCTGCGGTGAATACGATCTGGCCACACGCGGCTCCCGGTGAGGCATTTAGTCCTTTCGCAAGCAACGTGGCACTTTTCTTTTCTTTAGGATCCACCTGGGGATGGAACAACTGGTTCAACTGTTCAGGATCGATCCGTTTTATTGCCTGTTCCTTTGTAATGAGGCCTTCCTTCACCATATCTACCGCTATCTTTACCGCTGCAGGTCCTGTGCGTTTCCCTGTTCGGGTTTGAAGGATGAACAACCTCCCCTGCTGGATAGTGAACTCGATGTCCTGCATGTCCTTGAAGTGGGCTTCCAGGCGATTCTTGATCTCCACGAGCTGCCGATACACCTCGGGATTTTTCTTTTCCAGTTGGGAGATCTTTTCCGGTGTCCGGATCCCTGCTACCACATCCTCTCCCTGGGCATTGATTAGGTATTCCCCATAGAACTTGTTTTCCCCTGTGGAAGGATCTCGGGAAAAGCACACTCCTGTGCCTGAATCGTTTCCATAGTTCCCGAACACCATAGCCTGAACGTTCACTGCAGTTCCTTTCAAGCCCCGAATGGTATGAATGCTCCGGTACTTCACCGCTTTGGGACTATTCCAGGACTCCAGCACCGCATCGATGGCTGCCCAGAGCTGTTCCTTGGGATCCTGCGGGAAGGGTTTCTTCGTGTGCCTTGAATACACTTCTTTGAAAATCCTTACCAGGCTTTTCAGGTCCTCTGCTGTAAGGTCGGTATCCTCTTTTACTACCCGTTTTTTCTTTAATTTTTCCAGTTCCTGTTCGAAGTGTTCTGATGACACCCCCATAACCACGTTCCCGAACATCTGAATGAACCTTCTATACGCATCGTAAGCAAAGCGAGGGTTGCCAGATTTTTTTCCCAACCCTTCCACTGCTTTATCGTTCAGCCCCAGGTTGAGGATGGTTTCCATCATCCCTGGCATGGAGACCGCGGCACCCGATCGGACAGAAACGAGTAGAGGATCCTCCGGATCTCCCAGTTTCTTTCCCATTAGCTGCTCCAGGCGCGACAGGTTTGCCTCTACTTCTTCTTCAAGACCCGCAGGGTGTTGTTTATGGTTAGAATAGTACGCTTCGCACACATCGGTAGCAATGGTAAACCCGGGTGGAACAGGAACCCCCAGATTGGTCATTTCCGCGAGGTTAGCCCCCTTCCCACCCAGGAGGTCCCGTTGCGAGGCGTCACCCTCTGCTTTTCCATTCCCAAAGAAATACACCAACTTTCCCATTAGTATTCTCCTCCTAACTAAAGTGGCATGTCCAATAATTTCACATAATGAGACTGATAGTATCGGAACGGCTGGGTATTCGTCAAGATAAAAAAAAAACCGGCCGCCTCTAGGCCGGTTATCTCGTCCAATTCAAATCGCCAATTAAAAGTCTCCACTGATGACTTTTTTCAAGTCAGGCCCTTATTGAAGGTATGCCTTTAGAATTTCGCTGCGGGATGGGTGTTGCATCCGCTTCAACGCTTTTTTCTCGATCTGCCGGATCCTTTCCTTGGTAAGGTTGTACTTTTCCCCTATTTCCTTTAAGGAAAGAGGAGTCCTGCCATTTAAACCGAATCGGTACTGGATGATTTCCGCTTCCTTTTCCGAAAGAGTCTTGAGTATCTTATTGATATCTTCTTTGAGGGATTCGTGGATCACGATCTCCTCAGGATGCTTAAACCCAACGTCTTCGACAAAATCTCCTAATGAGGAAGAATCTTTCTCCGCATATACAGGCGTTTCTAAGGATACCAGATCCCTGCTAATGTTGACCAACTCCACCACATGGTTTTCATCCATGTTCAAAAGCTGGGCAATTTCCTTCATTTCTGCGTCTTCACTTTTGGAAGAGTTCTGCACCAGCTTACGAGCCTTTTCGATTTGTACCAACTCATTCGCCCGGTTCAGGGGTAACCGGATCATACGAGACTTTTCACAGATGGCTTTCAGGATGGCCTGACGGATCCACCACACGGCATAGGAAATGAAATGGTACCCTTTGTTTACATCATACCGTTCGATAGCATTGAGCAAGCCGATGTTTCCCTCACTGATGAGATCCGACAGAGGCAAACCCTGATTCTGGTACTTCTTTGCTACATTCACTACAAACCGCAAATTGGCTTTTAACAGTTTCTCCCTCGCGTCTTTATCACCCTGAGCTGCCAATCGAGCGTAAAGATCCTCTTCCTCCCGCGTAAGAAGAGGAACCTTGTTGATTTCTTTCAAGTAGATAGAAAGTACATTCTCGTCCGAATTGGGGCTCTTCTCTACAATATTTTTCTGAACTTTTTTCTTAGCTGTCTTGATCATGGCTGCCTCCTGCACAATATGATGCAAAAGGCATACCAACTATGCCTATATGCTAGGCAAATAATTTCTTATACTGTAAATGGATATATTATTCTAAATATAGCAAAAATAGCATTTAAACGAAAACTGTGTCAATTTTACCCAAATTTAGAAATAACCATACAACGTGGATCATAATTTCCCATACTGGGCACTCCATTCCCCCGGCCTCCGACCACAACATAGGTGGAAAGGTAAGCCACTCCCACAGGGGCAAAGCCGTGTTCCCTGCCTTTCTTTCACTACCCGCCCTATCGACATCGACAGGGTATCGGGAACGAGAAAATAGGGAAAAATAATTTCATAATTATGAAACTCTTTTAGTTTTTCCCGCGAACTCTTCCCAATCAACCGACCCGATCGTGTCAGATCTTGCCACGCATCGAAGATAAGATCCCTGATCATATCTTGCTCGGCCAATGTCCCAAATGAATGGGATTTCTTTGTCTTAAGGTACTTACCAATCTGGATCGAATAGAAGGCCCTCCAGTCATCCAGTTCCGGATGTGCCTGACGGGCCATCCCATACTCGTTGGAAAATCGCTTTACGTAGGTAAGATACAAAGGGGATTTACACACCCGTTTTGCAGCATTCCAGCTTTTAACGGCACTATCGTAGAGACCGATTTTTCTTAAGGTGATTCCCGTAAAATATAGAATCCTCGCCAGCCCTTTACGCTCAGACACAGGACAATCTTCTAAAGCCATCTTTAGATACTTCAGTGCTCCGGAAGGATCATGACCGCTAAGCCTCTGAAGTCCTCTATAAAGATTGATGCGCCAGGATAATGGTTGTTTCTTTCCCCTTTCCATACCCGGATAAATCTACTAATTTCTGAGCCAATCGACAAGAAATGGAATTCCCTTGACCCTGAGCAATTCTATTTTTATATTTTTATCAAATTAAGCGACAGAACTTTTATTCACTACTTTAATGCGCACAGGAGGATAACTATGAAACTACAACCCCTTGGAGACCGTGTACTCCTCAAGGTAGAGGAAGGGGAACAGAAAACGGCAAGCGGACTCTACATTCCCCAGACCGCTCAGGAAAAGACGCAAATTGGAAAGGTCATCGCGGTCGGTGACGACAAAGATGCCATCAAAGTAAAACCCAATGACCGTGTTATGTATGACAAGTATGCCGGCACTTCGGTAAAGATCGATGGGGAAGATCACTTGATCGTCAAAATGCAGGATATCCTGGCTATCATTCAATAAGAAAGAGTTACACACCTACGGCCGCTCCAGGGAGGAGCGGTTTTTTTATCCATAAGCTTCGGTGAACCTGTTCGGCGCAGGATATGCTAAACCAAAGGCTTTTCTCGAGGGGACGTTCGAGCGAGAAAATTCTCCAGATCCAGCAATAGATCGTTGGTAGACTTCACGGAACGGATAGTTTCGGGAAGGGAGGCAAGAAAAATTTTCCCATAACTCTTCTTCACTATCCGAACGTCGGGGATCAAGACGATACCCCGATCGGTGGTACGTCTCATAAGCCGGCCGAACCCCTGACGTAATTTCATTACCGCTTCAGGCAGGGATAATTCCAGAAAGGGGTTACCACCTTTAGCCTGAATGGCTTCCATTCGGGCTACCTGTACAGGATCGGTGGGAACTTTAAAGGGAAGACGGCAGAGGACTACCATTTCGAGGGTTTCCCCGGGAGCATCGATCCCTTCCCAGAAGCTGTCGGTAGCAAATAGCACACTACTTACCTCATCATTGAATCGTTTGAGAAGCCTGCTCCGCTCTTCGTCTCCCTGCCTGTACGTACTGATTCCCCTGGAGGCGAGGTCTGGTTTTACCAGCGCATACACCTTCGAAAGGGTATCGTAGGAGGTGAACAGTACCAGAGCCCGGCCTTCGGTCAGTTGACAGGCCTCCACCAGAAAGGCATGGAGGAAAGGGATGTAATCTTCCGAATCGGGAGCCGGAGCATCGGTGGGCACCCCAATCAATACCCGGGTTCGATAATCGAAAGGGGAATCGAAGCGGAACTCTTTGAGGGAACGAGTTAATTTCTCTGTCAGACCCACCCGTCCCCTCCAGAAGGTAAAGGTCCTATTCACCGTAAGGGTGGCGCTGGTGAACACTACTGTATCGAAGGGTTCATACACTGCTTCCTGCATGATCTGGGTGATATCTAGCGGCGTGGAGTGAAACTCGATAAGAGGTTCTCCCGTACCGGTTCGCCTGTGCTCCCCCCAGAGAACCCGATCCGGGTTTTCAGAAAAAGAACGGAATTGTTGACAGAGGCTGGCCATCTGTTCCAGCCGGTGGAGGATCATCCTCCCCTCGTACGCCTCCGGCGTTTCCGATTCTTCCTCGGAAAGGGAAGCGAGGATCTCCTCCAGAGTCTCGGCCAGAGAAAGGGTAGCTTGCTGGAAATCCCCGAGACTTGCGAAGAATCTTTCTGCAGAGGGATTATCTGCTATATCTGCAGTGATCCGAAAGGAACCTCCCTCTCCTATCCATGGAAGGGTTTCCTGTTCGAGGCTTGCGTACGATTCACGCACCCGAAGCACCTCTTCACTCATCCGCACAATACGAGCACCCGAAGCCCCCAGATTGGAAAGTTTTACCGCCAATCCCAAACGCCTTACCCCTTTGGTTCGTAACAACCGATGCAGTACACGGAACACAAGAAACCGATTGAGGGTTTCGGAGAAAAGACTCGTGGCACTTTGCTCGATGTTATGGGCTTCGTCGAATATCACCTTCCGAAATGGAGGGAGCACTGCGGCACTTTCGAACCCTATTCCCTGGATCCGGTACGCTAGATCCGAAAACAGGAGATGGTGGTTCACTACAAGGAGTCTGGCAGCGGCAGCCTGCTTTCTAGCTTTCAGAAAAAAACATCCTTCCCGGTTGGGGCACCGTAAGCCGGTGCAGATATCCGACTCAGAACAGACCTGACTCCACAAGGAATCTTCAATCGGATAGGGTAGATCCGAACGAGCTCCTGTAGGGGACGTTTCGGCCCATTCTTTCAGGGTTTGCCAGGGAGCAGGATCTTCCTCGAATAGGGTGGCTTCCTCCCGTATCTCTTCCAACCGGGTCCAGCATAGGTAATTCCCCCTTCCCTTTACGAGAGCTACCGGTACATCCTGATGCAACAGCCGGAGAACGAGGGGAAGATCCTTCTCGTACAATTGTTCCTGCAGGTTGATGGTAGCGGTGGAGATCACCACCCGTTCCTCATTATGGGCTACCCACTCCACTGCGGGGAGCAAGTAGGCGAGGGACTTCCCTACCCCGGTACCAGCTTCCACTAAACAGATTCCCCCTTCATTGAAGGC
>CALKLC010000089.1 GCA_937991975.1 uncultured Spirochaetales bacterium
TTCAAGGAAGTGTTCGAAAAACACCCTGATATGTTTGTGAAGCCAGCCTTGCGATTGCAGGAGTTCCTCAAAAAGAATTTTGGAATCAGCTCCTCTACCCTCACTACTCTGCGTCCTTAGTGTTTGCCGTTTTTCAGCATAGGTCCAAAGCTGTAATGGCAGGTGTATCGTATCATCCGCCCTCCCCTTTACCTTGCAAGGGTAAACCAGTACATTTATTTCAAAAGCTTACAATTCCAGAGCAGGAGGAAAGGAATGCAGGAATCCATCCATGCGTACATGAAAGTAGGTCTTATTCATTTCATGGCGTATCCAAACACGATGAAGGGTGAAGGCCCTATCCTGGAAACGGTAAAAAAGATCGCCCAGGACGACTATTTCGACGTAATAGAATTGACATGGATCAAGGATCCAGAGGTGCGTAAGCAGGTAAAGAAGATGCTGGATACAGCCCATATGACCGTTGCCTATGGCGGGCAGCCTCGCCTGCTCACTACAGGATTGAATATCAACGATCTGAACGAAGAAGGGCGGAAGAAAGCGATTGCCACCTTGAAAGAAGGGATCGATGAAGCCTACGAATTGGGGGCGGTAGGGTTTGCCTTTCTGAGCGGGAAGTATGAAGAATCAAGAAAAGAAGAAGCCTTCAAGGCCCTGGTGGCTTCCACCAAGGAACTCTGTGCGTACGCTAAGGCCAAGGGGAACTTGCGGGTAGTACATGAAATTTTCGACTTTGATATCGATAAGAAAAGCATCATCGGGCCCGCTTCTTTAGCAAAACGGTATGCGGAAGAGGTCCGGAAGGAATATGACAACTTTGGTCTCATGGTAGACTTGAGCCATCTGCCGCTGGTGCGGGAATCGGCCAAAAACGCCATCTATCCTATAAAAGATTACCTTGTGCACGCCCATATGGGGAACTGTGTGGTAAAGAGCAAGGATCTTCCCGCCTACGGAGATCAGCATCCTCGTTTTGGGTTCCCTGGCAGCGAGAATGATGTAGATCAGCTGGTGGAATACCTGCGGGTGCTGAAGGACATTGGGTTCCTCAACAAAGAGAATCCTCCCATTGTGAGCTTCGAAGTGAAACCTGTAGGAGACGAGGATCCGGATCTGGTCATAGCCAACGCGAAACGGGTCTTGAACCGGGCCTGGACACTTGTGTAGGGGAAAAAGGAAAGAGTAATGAGTGGTGCCAAAATTGTGGCGTGGATAGATAAGGTAAGAAAAAGATGGCAGAGAATCCTGAAAGCCGTTTGATCAGGAAGGATCATACTGTATATGAAGTGCTTACCCGGTACCCCGAGCTGAAGGAAGTGTTGCAGGAGCTAAGCCCGAGGTTCAAAAGGCTGGATAACCCGGTGGCCTTCAACACCCTGGCCCGGGTTACCACGCTGGAGCGAGCTGCAAAGATCGGCAAGGTATACTTAAGAGAGATGCTCTATCAGTTGAATGATGCGTTGGGACTGGGGGAAGAGTTTCTGGCTTCGGAAAAGGCTGCTATCCAGGAGTCTCTCCGTTCGGGGAAGGCTCTGAAGAAGGTTGTGGAGCTGGTAGAGAAGCGATCGGGTGGTTCGGCTTCGTCTAGCTCCCCTCCTGCCTGGTTAGAAGGAGCCAGAAGGTTCCCCCTTTTGGATCTCAGGGCACTGGCAGAGGATCCGTTCGATCGGGTCATGAAGCTGGCCGAAGGGGTAAAGCCTGGAGAAGGATTTATTCTCATCCAATCGTTCGAACCCATTCCCCTGCTTGCGCACCTTTCACAGAAGGGATTCCTGTATTATACCGAGCGAATAGGTGGTGAAGAGTACAGGATCTACTTGATCAAGGAAACCTAAAGAAGAATCGATTAGAAAGGGAGTAGAAGAATGACTGCATCCAACCCAGAACAGAATCCTGTAAAAGAAGGATTGAAAACCCTGTTGAAACGAGTGCAGGGGGGAACCTCTCGAGAAGAGATCGAAAAAGCCCGCGCCGAGTTCAAAGGGCTCCTATCTAAAGCAACGCCTCTTCTCATAGCCCAGGCAGAACAGGAACTGATTGCAGAAGGGTTCACGCAACAAGATCTGGTTTCCGCATGTGATGTGCACCTGGAGTTGTTCCGAAGCACTATCGAGCAGAACGAGATTTCTGTTCCTGAGGAACATCCCATAGCCCGATTCCAGAAAGATCATAGGATCATCCTGACGTTGATGGACGAGTTACGCCGGCTAGCGGGTGAACTGAAAAAGAGGGGAACCTATGAGCAGGGAAGGCCGGAATTGGATCGTCTGGCTGAATTGATCGAAAAGCTTCTCGAAGCGGAGAATCACAATGTGCGGCAGGAGAATACCCTGTTTCCCCTATTGGAACGACACGGTTTGGAGCAGCCTCCAGCCATTATGTGGATGGAGCATACGGAAATGAAAGAACAAAAGAAGAAGCTGAAGAAGCTTCTAGATCAAAGGGAAGAGATGGATTTCGATACCTTTGCGGATCTCGTTCTTCAGCACAGTATTCTTCTGCAAGAACAGTTTGCCAATCACACCTTGAAGGAGAAGAACATTCTGTACCAGGCCGCACTGGAAGTTCTTACAGAGGAAGAATGGAAGGACATCAAAGAAGAGTGTGATGCCCTGGGATACTTCGATGCATGATACTATGGAGGAGTACGTATGAATCTAAAGAACTTACCCATTGAAACGATAGAAGCATTGCTGGATGCCCTCAATGTGGATATTTCCTTTGTCGATCACGAGGATCGGGTAGCCTACTTCAATACCCCTAAAGAGGGGCGAATCTTCCCCCGTACAAAGATGGATCTGGGGCG
>CALKLC010000090.1 GCA_937991975.1 uncultured Spirochaetales bacterium
CCTGGAGGCGTCCCTCAGGACTTCGAAAGGAAAAGGGAGGGTAGTTGTCGTCGATTACAACGGTAATTTCGACCGGAGGGATAAAAGGAGAGGCCTCCTGGGCACCTATCGAATCAAAAAAGGGGGGAGGAAACCCAAAAAACAGGATGAAGAGAAGAGTTCGCAGAAATCTTCCAGGCATCATTTTATTCTTCCGAAGGATACTTGGGGTACTCATACTAAACTCTATGTTCTGATTGTGGAACATTATTTACAATTGTAGAACAGAACCCCGGAAAACGCAAGTATTTTAGATATTTTTAACATATTTTTCATATATTCATTCCATTTACACTGCCCTTGTATGGTCACTACCCTTGTGTTGTAGGTGTACAGAATCCGTTTAAAGATGTCAGGGAGACCTCTCTGGAAACTTCGCTAAACGAAAAGAGTATGGTATGCTATTCTGCATGCGTGCGGTAGATATCATTCGAAAGAAACGGGACGGAGGGGAACTGGATGGGGAAGAGCTCCGCTTCCTTATCCGGGGCTGTTTGGATGGATCGATCCCGGAATATCAGGTGGCTGCCTGGCTCATGGCAGTGTATTTCCAGGGAATGAGTGATAGAGAAACAGGAGAACTGACCCGGCAGATGATCGATAGCGGGGAACGGATCGATCTTGCTGGGATTCCAGGGCCTTTCGTAGATAAGCACTCTACCGGAGGAGTGGGAGACAAAGTTTCATTGATCCTTGCGCCCCTGGTCGCCTGTTTTGGTATCAAAGTTCCCATGATGAGTGGTCGGTCCCTCGGGCATACCGGTGGAACGCTGGACAAACTGGAAGCTATCCCCGGGTATCGGATTGCCCGCGATCCCGGGGAGTTCCGCCGTATCCTTACGAAAACAGGGTATGCAATGACCGGACAGAGTGAACGGATCGTCCCTGCCGATCGGGTTCTCTATGCCCTCCGGGATGTCACTGCCACGGTAGAATCCATTCCCCTCATCACAGCCAGCATTCTTTCGAAGAAATTTGCCGAAGGGGCGGAAAGCCTCGTGTTCGATGTGAAATGTGGGGATGGTGCTTTCATGAAGACTCTTGCCGAGGCAGAGGAACTGGCAGAATCTTTGGCCCGAACAGGAAAGAAACTGGGGCGAAAAATCGTGGCAGTGATCACTGATATGAACGAACCCCTGGGAAGGATGGTGGGGAACTTCCTCGAGGCAGAAGAATCGGCCCTCTGTTTGCGGGGGGACACGAAAGGGAGGGAAGATTTAATGGAGGTGACTTTGAGGCTTTCCGCGTGGATGCTTGTGGCTGGTGGAAAGGCGAAGAGCCCGGAGGAAGGGATCGATCGTTGCCGAACCATGCTGGAAGGAGGAGAACCATACCGAAGATTCCTGGCGAATATCGAAGCGCAAGGGGGTGATCCAGAGGCCTTCGAACGAGGGATCGGCACCCTCAGAGCCCCGGTTCGAAGAACTTTGCGAGCTACGAAGAATGGCTGGATCCAGCGAATCGAGGCATACAAAACAGGCCTTGCCTCTGTGGCACTGGGTGCGGGTCGGAACAAAACGACCGATTCTGTGTACCCCTATGTGGGGATCCTATTCTTCCGAAAGTATGGTGAACCAGTACAAAAAGATGAACCGGTTCTGGAGCTGTATGCTGAGACAGAAAAGGCTGCCGATGATGCCCTTTCCCTCCTCCAGGAGGCGGTCCATATCGGCCCAAGCCTGGATAAAAAAAGCCCCAGGGAAGAAAGCGAAGGAACCGGTAGTACAGTTTCTGGCATGAGGGGATCCGAGAGGAACGGCTCTACCCCCCGGAAATCCCTCATTCTGAAGGAGATTGTGGCCCTATGAGATGGGAAAAAGCACCGCTGGATACCGAAAAAGCGAAGGAGCTGTCTAATCGATTTGGATTGAGTCTTCTGGTGGCCTCGATCCTGGTTCGAAGGGGGATTGTAGATCCCGAAGAGCTATTGTTCTACTGCGAAGAAGACATCCGGTACCTCCACAATCCTTTTCTTTTCGTCGAAATGGAAGACGTGGTAGACCGGATACTGGCAGCGAAAGAGGAACAGGAGAAGGTGCTGGTATTCGGGGATCGGGATGTGGATGGAATTACTGCTACTACTCTCCTTGTGAAAACGTTGAGCCGGATGGGGATCCCCGTATCATGGAAACTACCCATGGGGGACGATCCTTACGGGCTAACGAAGGATGCAGTGGAAGAGTTTGCCAGGGCTGGCGGTACCCTCATCATTACAGTGGACTGCGGGATCTCCAACTACAGGGAGGTAGAGTTCGCAAACAAATTGGGGGTGGATACCATTATCCTCGACCATCATACGCCCCAGGAAGTAATCCCCCCAGCCTTAGCTATCGTGAATCCGAAGATGGAGGATGCGGGCTACCCCTTTCGTGACCTTGCGGGGTGCGGAGTAGCGGCCAAGGTAATCTGGGCACTGGCCTTTGGGGAAACAGAACTGTACAAAGAAGCCTTTACTCTTCTCAATCTACGTCCCGGGAACGATTCCTTCATCCTGGAAGCGGCGATTGTTAAAAACCTCCTGGTGGAGGATCGGATCACCGAAGTGCTCGTGCCGGGGATGGTGCAGGTAGACCAGACGAGGCTATTGAAATTCTTCGGAAAGCGAATCCTCGTGTATGACGCAAAAGCCCAGGAACGGATGCTCCGAAAGATTTTTGGGCAGGATGCGGAAATCTATCTTGAAGATCTTTCCCCTGAGCTTTCGACCCTATTCCCGGGTGTACAGGGGAAGAGTCTCCTGCGGCTACGAGAATTGTCCCGGGGAGGTAGGTACCGTCAGGAACCCTTTACTGAACTGGATGTATTGATCAACCTCTTTTCTTCCTGGGTCTTGAAAAAGTTCCCCAGCCTTTCCACCCAGTATCGGAGTATCCTGGATCTTGTAGCCATTGGAACTCTCACCGATATGATGCCCCTCCGGAACGAGAATCACCTTATCGTAAAGACAGGGTTGAAACTGTTGAACGAAGGGGCCCGGGAAGGGATACGGGAATTGTTGCGACAGCAGAACCTCACGGGAAAATCGCTATCCAGTAAAGATATCGCCTGGCAACTGGGGCCTGCCCTCAATGCCACGGGGAGGATGGGAGAGCCGGACAAGGCTGCCCGGTTACTCTTGAGTGAGGTGGCAGAGGAACGGGAAGCTCTGGCAGCAGGGGTGATGGAAATGAACAAAATGCGGAGAAAGATCGGAGACGATCTCTGGGAACAGATCCTGCCGGCTGCAAGGGAGAGTTTCGAGGAGTACGCAAACAAATTCGTCCTTGTTTCGGATCCCAGGATCCATCGAGGAATCACAGGAATCCTGGCCGCCCGGCTTTCGAACTTTTTCAAGGTGCCTGCTATTGCCTGTGCTGTTCTGGAAGACAAAGTGGTAGGTTCCCTGCGGAGCAATCGGGGCTATGGGGTGCAGCATTTTCTCGATCGATGCTCGGATCTATTCCAGGATGCGGGAGGGCACGAGTTTGCTGCGGGCTTTAATCTAAAGCCAGAGGATTTGCCAAGGTTCATGGAACGCCTCAAAGGGATCCTTCCCGAAGTAGTGCTGAATGGGGAGGAGGAAAGCATCCTGAAGATAGACGCCGAGATCCCTCCTTCCTTCATGAATCCAAAGGATCTTGAGTTTGCCCTGGAGTTCTTTTCTCCCTTTGGGGAAGAAAACCCTCCCCTTGTATTCCGGAGTACGGATGTACAGATCCAGAGTGTCGATTTCATCGGGCGAAAGGAACAGTCCCATACCCGGCTTCTCATTCGTACAGGTGCCTATGCGTTTCCCGCGGTGTTCTGGAACTCGGCCGAGCGGGTAGGGAAGGATTTTTCCGTGAACGATACCGTGTCCATCATCTATGAAGTACAGAAGAATACTTTTCAGAATCAGGAAACCCTCCAGTTGATGATCCTTGATATCGAGAAGGAACCTTGATCCATGAGAAAACGAAAAGCCTTCCTATTCATCTTTGTCTTCTGCCTTTTCCTGCTCCCCCTGTGGGGAGGGGAAGAGGTACAAACCCTACCGGCAGTACATCCGGGAGATCCCTTACCCATACGCCTCTATACAGATGATAGGGTACAGGAAGTGACAGTACTCCTATGGGAAGATGAAGCCAGGCAGAACCTTATCGTAGGGGGGAAGGCTTTTAGGATACCGGCAGGGGGAGCGCCGGAGACAGGCGGATCCGAGGATCAGAAAGGTACTGTCCTATGGGTAGGAATTCTGGGAATTCCTTCGATTACCCCACCAGGGTCGTATTGGTTGGAAATACGGCTGGGGGAGGGTTCTCACATCCTACCCCTTGCCGTACTCGAACGACAATTCATACACGAGGAAATAGCCCTGAATAAAGAGATGAGTAAACTCCGCACGGAGGAGGATGTCCGGAAGATAGCAGAAATGAGGGAACTGTTAGAACGGGTTTCACGATTCGAGCCCCGATCAGTGTATCATCTGAAGCCCTTCCGATTCCCCGTTGGGGGATTCAGGCGCACCTCACAGTTTGGGGATCGTCGGAAGTACCGGTATGACGACGGCGGAACGGATCACGCGATCCATACGGGGATCGATGTGGCTGCCCCACGGGGAACACCCGTGGAAGCTGCCGGATCCGGTCGGGTAGCATTTGCAGGGCCACGGATCCTTACGGGGAATACGGTAGTCCTGGAACACCTTCCAGGCGTGTACTCACTCTACTATCACCTGGATAGGATCGATGTGAAGGAGGGAGTTCAGGTGAGAGAGGGGGAACGAATAGGGACAACTGGTGCAACAGGACTGGTAACCGGACCCCATCTGCATTGGGAAATTCGGGTTGGCGGAATTCCAGTGAACCCGGATGCCTTTCTCCGGATGGGTCCTCTTGACAAATTCTTTCAACTGGGGGAAACTGCGGTAGATTTCAAAGAGGGGAGGTGATTTTCATAGCCTTTATTAAAGTAGACGAGGGTGAAGCGCTGGAAAAAGCCATCAAACGGTTCAAACGAATGGTGGAAAAAGAAGGAATTATCCGCGAATGGAAAAAGCGGGAATTCTACGAAAAACCTTCCGCCATCAAACACCGAAAAGAAAAATCCCTCGAACGCAAACTGATGAAGAAGGTACGAAAACTTCAGGCAATGAAATCTTACTAGTGCCATGAAGGGTCAGAAAGCCTTCCAGGCCGCCTCGCAGAAAAAACGGGCGGCTTTTTTCTTAAATCCTTTTTTCTCGAATCCTTTTCTTTCATTAGAACGTTTTCCAACCCTTCTTGTGATGATTCTTCTGGGCTCTCTTTTAGGTTCTTCCTGTAGCGGCCGGTATCCTAAAATACACGAAGTTCGGTATAGGATCGTCATCCTGCAAGGGGTTAATGAAACTGTTTCGCAGGAATCATTATCCCTCGCTCTCGATGTAACCGATGAAGATGGGATCGAAGATCTGGAAGCAGTAGCGGTGGTGCAGGACGCAGAGGAACTTTACTGGAAGATTCGGCGAGACCAGTGGGAATGGAAACCCTTTGGGGGAGGAAAGTGGTTGGTATGTTCAGGACTCCTTTCCCGGCCAGGTAGACCTTTCCCCAGGGGTGGATACCGTGTGATGGTAACGGATATGGCAGGCTACCGGGCAGAACGGGAGTTTTTCATTCAAGATGGGCCTTTCAACGTTACCTTCCCTTCGATTCAACGGAAAGATGATATGCTGGTACTGAATCCCGGCTCAGGATCCACCCTCCTAGTGCTTACCTCTTCTACCGGAACCATTCTTGGGAGTTTCCCCTTGAAGCGGGGAGAAAACTCTTTAAAGCCGATCCTTGCTTCCCCCACCAGCCGTACCCAGGCAAAAGATTTCTTCCTCTACTCAAGACTTCCTGAAGGAGAAGGCCCGATATGGGTAAAAGGACCGTATGAAGGGTCAAAATTTCTCTTTTCCCGTTAGGAAGCTGAAGATATTGTAGAGGAAATCAAGTAGTTGAGCTTTCCATCCCTGGCCGTAGCGGATGCTGAAATCCTCCACCGCTTTGGAAACGGGATACGTCTGTCCGTACTTTTGCTTTAACGCATCCCAATGTCGGGAAATCCAGACATACATGTCCGCAGGTGTTCGGCCCGGGAATCGGGAAAGAACCCCTCCCTGTTTCACCAGCTCTATGATGGGTTTGAATACGTTGTCGTGCCAGGAAATCATCGCCTCCTGAAAAGAGATTTCCTTATCGGAGTTCTGGTTGATGAAATACTTGTGTACCAGTATATGCTCCAGGATTTCATCGTAACGGCCCGTAGCGGTGAAGACCAGCTCTTCTGGGGGAAAGAACTTATCGTACCCTGTCTTTTCGAAGAATTGTTTCTGCTCCCACTGAATCACTTTTTCTTTAAGGGTTTCCCGTGTAACATCCGGATCTAACTGGATCTCCGAGTTCAGAGAAATGACCTCTGCATCGATGGCCTCCACTCCCTGCATCCGGGCAACAGAAACCCGATGGTTTCCGTCCCGAACGAAGTAGAGTCCGCCGATCTCGTAGAGTTTAATGGGCGGAAGGATGATATTCTGTAGGTGGGCAAGATCGATGTTCATCCATCGTTGCCGTAGGTATTCATACCGGGGGAGGTATTTCTTATCGAAGTCCCGGTACCTCCCCTCGCTACCTACAATTCGATCGAGGGGTACTGTCTGCATCCCTCTATACGTCTCGCTCTTGGGCTTTAGAATTTCCTTGATCTCATCCAGGCTCAATAGATCTGCCCGGCCTGGCTGCCAGATGGATAGAATCCGATTGATCGTTTCTTTCCAGCGGGCACGGTTGAAATCCTGTTGAGCCTGTTCTTTTAGATGACCACTCATACGTATTACACCTCTAGTTCAATGATACAGTGATCGTAGGCATTTACTACATCGGTTTGATAGTATCGTTCTACCCGTTTGGTATTTATATCATACAGATGGATATGGCCATGAATCAAATATTTCGGCTTGAATACTCGCATGAACCAGAGGAAGGCCTTGAATCCGCGATGGCACAGGTCGGGCTGGTCATGAATCCCAAAGGGTGCCGCGTGAGTCAGGAGGATATCCAGGTACCTCCCGTACCGTATTTTATTCCACAGTAAACCCGGAATCAGTTTTAGTACCTTGAGGTACATCTGGAAATCAGTGTACTGGTTCTCACCCTCATTGTACCGCATACTGCCCCCCAGACCCGCAATGAGGAGGCCCTTGATGCGAGTGATTTTCCATCCTGTGTAGGTAGCCCCGTAGGTATTCTGGAGCTCCGGGTCGAACTGTTCGATGGAAGAGTAGAGGGAAACCTTCTTGTTAAAAAGGGTAAGACTCTTCAAGTTATGGTTGCCGAACACGAATACGATAGGTCGGTTCAGGGTAGCCGAGAG
The DNA here is from genome assembly GCA_937991975.1 of uncultured Spirochaetales bacterium. Taxonomy (GTDB): domain Bacteria; phylum Spirochaetota; class Spirochaetia; order DTKZ01; family DTKZ01; genus DTKZ01. The sequence goes on from CALKLC010000090.1 coordinate 7,396, forward strand.
GAATCCCAGGTATTCCATTGGAAGATCCCCTGCAGAGAGCACCAGGTCTACATCCCGAAACCGTTCTTTTACGGTAGGAGAGTATACAAGAGGATCGATATGGTCTGCCACGCAAAGAATTTTCATTCGTTTTAGTTCCGATGCATCGGTTCGCGGGGAAGGGTTTTCAGCAAATCCAGGAGTTTTTCCTTTCCCCAGAGCTCGATGGGTCTGGATTCTGCGAACTCTGCGGCTAACCGGCTGAAGGAGGAACTGGTTAGAATGATGCCACGGGTAACACTTAACTGTTTCATCTGTTCATGGAGGGATCGAACGGAAGATTCGTCTACCGGATCTGTGGTACGTAGGAACCATAGGAGCTTGGGAATCTTGCGGGCGTTTCTCCATTTGGATTGAGCTTCTACCCCGAGGATCTGACATCCGTTGTGGATTTCCGTGACATCCTGCACACTCAATCCCATGGTGGAGGCCATATTTTTACATTGGGAAAGGAACTCTTCCCTCCCTGCAGTAAGGAAATCTTTTACCCGGTCATCCTGGCGAAGCTCCTGGTACTGATTGAGTTTTTCTGCCACGTCCTTGAAATTGGGTTTCTTTGTGTAGATGGCTTCCCAGTGTTCAATGGCCCGCTCCAGTTCGCGGAGTTTTTCGTAGCAGTGAGCGAGGAAGTAGTGAGCATAGAGGAGTTCGTTCTCTTCGCCTTCCCTGGCGGTTTTCACTGCCCGTTCCAGTTCAGAAGCAGCTTTTTCGAAATTGTTCATGCTCATGAAACAGGTACCCCGTTCGATCAACGCCTTCGTCTTATAGGTAGGGTCCTTTTGAGCCTTTTCAAAGGCTGAAAGGGCAGGGGTGTAATCATGATTTTCTTTCAGGAGCCTTCCCAGGTAGAAGTAGGCAGCATAGTTCTCTGGATTTAACTTTAAAGAGTTTTCCAGGGCCTCTTTGCTTTCGGTTGCTTTTTTGGCACGATACAGGATCATACCAAGGTGAAAATGGGCCTTCCAGTTTTTGGGGTCCAACTCAATGGCCTTTTGGTAGAACTCTACGGCCTTTGCTCCTTTCCCCTTCTCTTCGAACAGCTGTCCGATAAGAAAGTAATATTCGGGTTGTTTGGAGTCTTTCTTGACAAGGAGTAGGTACTCCTTCAGTGCTTCCTCCGGTTGATTGAATTTTGTGTACAGTTCTGCTATCTTCTTTCTAAAGGGAACTTCCCGACAGAACTCTGTGAACTGACCAATGGAGTTCACTGTTTTGAGTTCCATAAGGGCCAATTCTGGCTTGTTCTCTGCCAGGTATGCCAGACCCAGGAAATAATGGGCATCCACATTGCGTGGATCTTTTGAGATCATCTTTCGAGCCAGTCTAATGGCAGCGGCAGTTTTGTTCTGTTTTACCAGGTTCTCCAGAGTGGCGATCTTCTGAGGGATGATGATGGAGCGGATCAAGAAAAAAGCAAGGAAACCGATCCCTACTCCGAGGATAATAATAGATATGATCATCAAGGGCATCATGATCCTTCCACTCCGCTTCCGTAAGAGTAAAGTTTTTCGATTTCTCTGTCAAACCACTCGCAGGCGACCATCCCCCTCACTCTGCCCTGTATCCGTACTT
>CALKLC010000091.1 GCA_937991975.1 uncultured Spirochaetales bacterium
CGAACTCTCCTGTAGAGAGGTCTACATAGGATAACGCAATACCCTTTTGAACTTCTGCGATGGCAGCGAGATAATTGTTTGCACCCCGATCCAGGAGCTCTTCATCGGTAACCGTACCCGGGGTGATTACCTCTACTACGTCCCGGTCCGCCAGTCCTTTCCCAGCGGGAGGCACGTGGAGTTGTTCACAGATTGCAATCTTCTTGCCTGCTTTCAGTAATCGGGCAATGTAGCCCTGTGAAGCATGGAAAGGGATTCCGCACATGGGAACCCCGTTCCTCTGGGTCAACGTAAGGCCTAAAAGGGAACTGACCTCCCTGGCATCCTGTTGAAACATTTCATAAAAATCTCCCAGGCGAAAGAACAGTATCGCATCCCTGTACTTGAGTTTGATGCGGTTGTACTGCTCCATCATGGGAGTAGTGGTGGACATTCTCAGGGTCTCTTCTGGTCCTTCAGGAGGCGCTGAATCACTAATTCGGTTATGTCTACCTGCTTGCTCCACCATACCAGGTTGGGATCACTACTCTTCAGGATAACGCTGTATCCCTGGTCCTCCGCAACGAAAGATATGGCTTGCTGCAATTCGCTGAGGAATGAGGAAGATTCGGCCAGTTTGTTCCTTCGATCCTGTAGCTGTGCGTTTTTGATTCGGTAGTATTCGCGGAGATAGTTGGTCTTGCTGGTAATTTGTTCTTCCAGTTGGAGGGAGAGGGTTCTATTCCCTGTCCGATCTGCCTCGAGCTGCCGTTCCTTCAGCTGGTTGATCTCTAGGGTAATGGCATCCAGTTCCCCTTGCAACCGTTTTGTCATTTCTTCCAATTCACGCACGGCCTGCGAATCCCTGTAAAACGCCATGGTTACCTTTCCAATGTCAACGATTCCTACCGTGGTCAGTTGCTGCCCCATAACAGTTAAAGGAAGGAGAAAGAAAATAGCCGTGACAATTCTTCGCATGGTACGTTCTACCTCCTACTGATTGAATATTTCATACCCGATGGAGAACACGAAATCTAAGCCCAGGGTATCTCGAAAGAGGGGGCCTGTCTGCATTTCCACATTCCCTGCTTCGTCGATACGGAACCTCTTAGCCATGTACAATCGGATAGGAAACTGGGGAATGGAAAATCGGATTCCCGCTCCATACCCGAACAAGAAATCCTGGATCTTGAAGTTGGTGAACTCTTCCGGGGTGTTCCACCTGCCCACCATATCGAAAAAGATGTCGAACCAGAGAATCCGTTCTGCAAGAGGCATCCGCAACTCCACCCAGTTGTCCCAGATCGTCCGCTTATCCAGTTCCCGAGGCCACCCCCTCGCTATATACATTCCATCTACCCAGAGAAGATCAGCTGTTCCTGCGGTGAGCTTATTATACTTCGAAGGGACCCAGAACTGCGGCCAGATAAAGGAGAGCTGGGAATGGGCTCCCAGTACCAGCTGGTAGCGCCATGTATCTGTGATGTTCACATTCAGGAGAGTGATGAAGTTTTCTATCTTACTATCTGTTCGGATGTAATGCTTCTCGCCCCGCAAGGGTCCTCCTACGAACTTTGCTGTCTGATTCAGGTAGTATCCCGTAGTAGGATTGAAGTAAAAATCCCTCTTATCCAGGAAGAGGGACAGGGAGAGGGCATTGGAGAATACCCATTTTCCCCGATTCTCCCTATCTGTCGAAAGGTACGGCCGGAACAGATCCGGATCGTAATCCAGATAGGTAAGGGTCGTTCGGAACCCTGTTCCTGTCCCCAATGTGCCCAGGGGAGTTCGGAAGCGGTAGCCTGTATTGAGTCCAATGGAAAAGTTGTAGATATCGTAGGTCATTTTGTACTGGCTGGGAACAATGGCAGTAGTCCCCCCCGCATACTCATAGTCTGTAACCAGATTGTGCTGCTTGATTTCGTCGGGCGTAGGTTTTCGGCCAAATGGTTTGCCATCGGACTTATACACGTACTCACCTGTGAAGGGATCTGGAAATGCATCGACACCCGGATTGCTTCCGCTGAATATGGGGAACAGTACATCCTGGGGGATCCCCGAACTTTTACTATGCTGGATCGTAAAGTCTATACCCCCGGACCATCGTTTTCCTAACAGCCACTTCTCCAGAAAGTTGAAGGAAAGAGTTTGAACGATCGGAGAAGCTGTCAGGTCGATACTGAATACCTGTCCTCTTCCGAGGAAGTTCCGATCGGTCCAGCGAAGGTTCCCTGAAATGGGGAACTCCGTACTACCCCCGAAGGCCAGACCGAACATAATCTCGGCCATGCTGGTTTCCTCTACGTTGATCACCAGATCCATCAACCCGTCGGCACTTCCCTGGGGAGTTTCTGGAACCACGGAGGAAAAATACTGGAGGTTGTATAGGTTCTGTAATCCTTCGACGACTTTCTTCTTGCTGAACACATCCCCTACTTCCAGAGGAATTTCACGGTATAGCACGAAGTCCTTCGTTTTCTTGTTTCCCTTGATGATGATATTCTCGATGTGGGCACGGTTCCGTTCCACGATATTGATTACAAAAGAAATCGTCTTCTTCTGTTCATCCCGGATCATCTCCCGGTTGATGGAATTGAAGATGTACCCGTTCTCGAAGTACAGGTCCGCTACCCGTTGAAAATCCTGTTCTACCTTCGTCATGTTCAGGATACTACCGGGTTTCTGCCGAACCAGTTCATTCAACCGTTCGGTGGAAAAAATCTCGTTTCCTTTGAAGGTGATCCCTCCGTATGTGTATTGGTCCCCTTCCTCGATGTATAGGGTAAGGTTCAGATAGGTACGGTTCTCTTCTTCATCCCTCTCCAGTTCACGGGTGACATTCACCACTTTAGCATCTATGAATCCCCGTTCCCGATAGTACCGTTCGACTGCCTGTACATCCTGCTGGAACTTCTTTTCCTGATACACACCACTGTTGAACAGAGACTGTTCCTTGCTTTCCATCACCTTTTTCAGAGTACTTTCCGAGTACGTTTTGTTCCCACTGAAACGGATGGAACGAATAGTCGTCTGACTTCCTTCAGTAATAGCAAAGACAACGATCCTTTTTTTTGGATTCTTCGGATCTGGTTCTATACTCCCCGTCACTTTGGCATCGGGGAATCCCCGTTCCAGGTACAACCCCAGCACTGCCTGTTCATCTACCTTCAACTTGGAGGTGTTTACCATGTCACCGGTCTTGATCAAAACCACATCGAGCAAATCACCTGTGCGCACTTTGCGATTCCCCCGGAACTGGATTTCTCCCACAACGGGCCTTTCTTCTACAGTGAACTCGATGATTACTGTATTGCGGGCTGGATCACCCGGCAATGCATTGGGAGTAATGATTTCGAAATAATCGAGAGCGTAGAGCTTACTCTGCAAGTCCCAGAAAAGATCGTCGGAGAAATTCTTCCCTTTGTAGGGTTCCACGATTCCTGCCAATTCGTTCATGGATACGGCCGACAATCCTTTGAAGACGATATCTCGAATTGGTTTCCCCTGGTACCATTCCTTAGCTCCCGTTTGAGCCTGTAAGGAAGAAAGAGAATTCGCAAAAAAACACAGCACTAAAGCACATACAAAAGCGGCGGATCGTCTCATACAAGCTCCTCAGTAGGAATATCTCCATCGAAAGGACAAAGTATTGTCCCGGATGAAAAGTTCTTCAAGACTTTTCGGTCGAAGGCTCCACTCCAACGTAAAGAATGGGGTTTTCCATTCAAACACTACCTCGGATTCGATACCAATACCCCCGAACCTACGAATGTTGCTGGTTAACGGGTCTTCGGCCCGTAATTGAATAAGGTACTCCAGGAACAGATCAGAACCAATGTATTTTCCTAGAAAAACACTGCTTTTATCAAGATACCTACCGAGGGAAGGAACCGTTTGATTCACAGGGATGCTTTCCTGCGGAATCAGCACTTCGGTCAGTACGTTCTGGAAAATTTGAGTTCGAACAGAAAACAGATCCAGGTTGAATCGATTTCTCATGTCCCGTTCAAAAGCCCGAATGATTTCAGATTGCAGGAATAGATCTCCAGATAAGAGCAATGCGGAAGAGAGATTCACCGCTTCCTGGGTACCGTAAGCTAATATATTGCCAGTGCCTCCCAGGAGAGTGAAGATTTCCAGTTGGGAAAGGCTTGGATCCGATTCGAACCGTGGAGAAAATTGACTCAGCCGGGTGTTATCTGCAATGAGGTAGATACGCACCAGTCCAGTTTGAGTGTTCTCGCGAATCTCTGCCCGGGCAGAGATGACAGGATCGAACCGGTCCCC
>CALKLC010000092.1 GCA_937991975.1 uncultured Spirochaetales bacterium
TTGAGGTACAGAAGTATGTAAACCAGACCCGGCACATCTATAATTTTGCCTATATTTTCTATTCAGAATCTCTGTGGAAAAAACTTTCCCCGGAAGATCAGAAACTCCTCAAAGAAGCTGTAAAGTATGGTTCTCTCTGGCAGATTGATTGGGCAGAACAGAACGAATCCAAGTATGCTGCCATGCTGAAAGAGAAAGGGATGGAGTTCATTGATGTGGATCGAGAAGCTTTTAGAAAAGGCGCTGCGGGAGCATATCAGTCAAAATTCGTGAAAGACCTGGAACCACGAGCTTCGAGGATCCTTTCTGAAATACGAAGAATCGTAGCCGAAACAAAGTAGAAGTAAAGGAAGCACCATGCGGATCATCGATGCAGACTGCCATATCTCTCCCACCCTGGAAGGGGGTAACAGTATCCGGGCTGAAGAACTGATAGAACGTATGAATCATGCGGGAGTTGAGCAAGCCCTCACCTGGCTACAACCTCCCTATATCCGGACCCGTATCGAAGAGAGTAATCGGTATGTGTATGAATCCATGCTGAAGTATCCTGATAGGATACTGGGATTTGGATGGGCTGATCCCAACCTCGGAGTTCAGCAAGCAAAAGATATGGTGAAGAGATGTGTCCAGGAGTATGGATTCTATGGAGTCAAGCTCAACGGGGCGCAGAACTATTACCCCATCGATGATCCAAACCTTTCGCTTCCGATTGTAGAGGAAATTGCCCGGTACGGAAGCCGGGTGGCGTTTCACATCGGTGCCGACTCCTACAATAACACCCACCCGTATCGTTTAGCCAAAGTCGCGAAACTGTTCCCCGAACTAACCATATTTGCTGTACACATGGGTGGGGCTTCCTTTGATGACATGAGTGATCTGGTAATCGACGTAGCCCGGACATTCAACAATATCCTCCTCATTGGAAGTGCAGTCCGGGCTATCCCCATTCTCCGGGCGGTACGAGAGCTTGGGGCACATCGGGTTCTTTTTGGAAGCGATACTCCCTTTGAACTGATGCATGTTGAAGTAGCGAAATATAGTGCCTTGTTTCGCGAAACCATAAGCAAGGAAGAATATGCTCTTGTCATGGGCGGAAACTTATTGAGAGAATTCCGATTGAACGCTGCGTGAACAATGAGTGGTGCCAAAATTGTTACTAACGGCCAGGGAGGGTAAGGGAATGCATCCTATGATCCCCAATCAAGAGGCGGTTCGAACAGGGGACTTGATTTTCTTCGGGGGGATCATCAGTAAAGATCCAACAGGGAATTTTTGTTGTCCTTATAATGTGGAGAAACAGACCGAAACCATTCTTCGCCGTATTGAAAAGTACCTCAAGGGAGAAGGTTTGGGAATGGAAAACCTGGTGCAGGTGACGGTGTTTCTTTCAGACATCCGGTTTTATGATGCCATGAATATAGCCTATTTACGTGTTATGCAGGAACCCCTTCCTCCCCGTAAGGTAATTGCCGCCCCTCTTACCGTTGCGGGAGCCCTGGTAGAAATGACAGCCATCGCGTCAATCAATCCCAGAAAAGTATTAGAGTATTCTATCTCGTCTAATCCTGGCAGCTGAATGGCTTTACCTTCACCCCTGCCAAAGCCAGCTTCGCACGAATCGCTTTGATCATCTCTACGGCTCCAGGCGTATCCCCATGAACGCAGATTGTATCGGGCCTGAGAGTCAATTCTTTTCCGTCGATAGCAGTTACTTTCCCTTCCACCACCATCCGGAGTACCCGCTCCACCACCAGATCCACGTCATAGATTACCGAGCCTGGCACCTTCCGGGAAACAAGTTTCCCGTCGGCCGTGTAAGCGCGGTCGGCAAAGGCTTCTTCTACGTAGGGGAGCCCTACCTGTTTTGCTGCCTCCACCATCGGTGAGCTAGCAAGGCACATGAGGTACAGTTTCGGGTTTACAGCATGGACTGCCCGTGCAATGGCAAGAGAGGTGTCCAGGTCTTTCTCTGCACGGTTATAGAGGGCTCCGTGGGGCTTCACATGCTGTAGCTCGATTCCCTCTGCTCTACAGAAAGCATCCAGCGCGCCGATCTGGTAGATCAGATCCGCTTCGATTTCCTCGAGGGTTGAGGCCAGTTCCCGCCTTCCGAACCCTACTAGGTCCGGGTACCCCGGATGGGCGCCTACAGCGACTCCGTACTTCTTTGCCAGGCGCACGATTTTCCGCATCGTAAGCGGATCCGAAGCATGAAACCCGCAGGCCGCATTGATGGAACTGACAAAGGGGATAGCATCCTCATCACAACCCAGGGTATACACCCCGAATCCTTCCCCCATATCACAGTTCAGATCGATTCTAGCCATACCATCTCCTTTCCGTGATTAAATTACACGCATTCCGTGCTATACCCCGGGCAAGAGCCTCCTCCGAACGAGGGCATCTAAAAAGAAAAAGTGCGCATTAAACCCTCCTGTAAAACCGCAACAATTTTGGCGCCACTAAATATTTCTTTAAATTGCCGTTAGCAAACTTCGGATATAGGCTCGCACCAGCGCCATACGATACTGCCGTTCCCGCCAGGCGGTAAGGGCTTCCTCTTCTGTAACAGGGAAGAACCGTACCTCATCACCAGGTTTACCCTGTGCTAAGAGGTACTGATCGGCTAAAATCACTGTACCTACCTTGGGGTACCCCCCGGTAGTCTGGTGATCCGCCATCATCACAATAGGCATTCCATGACCGGGGACCTGAATGGCACCCCTGGCCAGGGCATCGGATACGATGTCCGCCTTTCCCTTGTGCTTGATTTTAGGCCCCTCCAACCGGTATCCCATCCGGTCTGCCTCATGGCTTATGATGTACCGGGATGTGAAGAGTGTTTCCAACCCCTCTGGCTCGAACAAATCTTCCTGCGGTCCCGGAAGCACCCGTAGGAGGATAGGAGAACCATACCGGGGAACAAGGGAGGGAGGAAGGGTAAAGGGCCCAGAAAAACCAATGGGTGTATGCAGCTCGGCTGTTCTTCCACCCGAAAGCATTCCGCCTGCCGGTAACGCATCTGAATCTTCTATGCCCTTCTGATCTTCCAACAACCCTCCCTGCAGTAGATCCCCTTCCTGCAGAGCCCGTCCTTGAATCCCCCCGATCTTTGCCCGAAGATAGGTGCTTCTACTCCCCATGACAGGGGTCACATCGAATCCGCCCCTGCAGGCAAGATAAGCCCGACACCCTTCCCGCACGAATCCGATTTCCAGGGTAGACCCTGGCTCCCCATAGAAGGCGGACCAGTTGGGAACCGGCTTCCCATCGAGAGTAGCCCCGCAAACAGCACCCCCCAATGCAATCCACCCCCCCTGCTCGAACCGTAGGGTAGGCCCCTTCAACGTGATTTCCAGTAAGGCTGCGCTTACAGGGTTTCCCACAAGCAGATTGGTAAGTTGAGCGGCGTACTCATCCATCACCCCTCCCGGACTCACTCCAAAGGCCTGGTACCCCCACCTGCCCAGATCCTGCACCGTAGTGAGGATCCCTGGATCCAGAACCCGCAGTTTTATCCTATCAGGCTGCTTTGCCGTACGGTGTGTGGGTAGTATCACAGCCTGCCTCCGGATTCTTCTATCTTCTGATACTCCTCTTGCCCAATCGCTCTGAACTGAACCAGGTCCCCGGGGGCAAGGAGGAATGGGTTATCCGAGAAAGGATCGAAGGCTTTTATGGGAGTCCGGCCGATGATCCTCCACCCTCCGGGGCTTTCCATGGGGTAGAATCCAGTCTGGGATCCGGCAATTCCCACCGAGCCCGCAGGAATCCGGGTTCGGGGGGTTTCCAGCCGCGGGGCGGCGATCCGCTCGTCCATGCCGCCCAGGTATGGAAAGCCAGGGAGGAAACCCAGCATGTAAACCCGGTAGGTACATGCAGTATGTATCTTCACCACTTCTTCTTCGGAAAGGCCAGTGTATTGAGATACGAACTCCAGATCCGGACCGTACTCACCCCCATAGCAGACAGGAATGATCACCTTCTTTCGGGATGGCACCGCCCTGCTGTTATAATATCGGAGGGGCCCTTGCGTATCCTGTGGGGGAAGGATCCCGCATGTGTCCTTACGCGTCTTTTCGGTTTCCGCACCTTCTATTTCCCGCACAAGTTCATGGATGAGGGTGGTGATCCGTTCCTCCAGCGTTTTTCGCTGCACCTTCAGAGGATCAAAATACACAGCGAGGGATCGGTAGGTAGGAACCAGCTCCTGGACTCCTGCCAGTTCGGTCCCCTCTCCCACGTGGACGTTTTGGACAGAGCGGGCCTCCCAGAGGATACGAGCTAGCCGATGGACCCTCTCATTTACCTCTGGATCGATGGAAGTACCGAACTCTACTACAATACAGGACTCCCCCATCCGGAGGAATCGAAACTCTCTATTGGACATTATTTGATCATCAGTTTCGGCAAGAATAGAACTATATCCGGGTACACTGTAATGAAGGCAGTCATCACCAGCATGATCACAAAGGAGGGGAATGCAGCTCTGGCTATAGATCCTAAGCTTTCCCCTGTCAGTCCGTTGATGACGAAGAGGTTGAATCCCACCGGCGGAGTGATCTGAGCCAGCTCGATCATAATCACCAGATAGATCCCGAACCAGAGGGGA
>CALKLC010000093.1 GCA_937991975.1 uncultured Spirochaetales bacterium
CGGGCGAACCTGCTTTCACCATAAGTGATGGCGACCTCTTTAAAACGAGTGCAGGGGAGAGCCTGTTGCTGTACCCCTGGGAGATCCAGTTACCCAGAACACCTATCCAGATCGATAACCGCTACCTGGATTGGAGGAAAATTGGGGAATTGAAGCAATTTTCCACCAATTTCGTACCTTCCAGGGTATTGAAATATAAGGGAGGTTCTCCTGAGCGAATCCCTTTTGATAAGGCAAGAACCTGGCCATCCAGGGGGACAGCTGTGGAAGGGGTGAAACTTCTTCGCAGTGAGGAGGCCGTATACCTGATGGTATCTTCTTTTTCCCCCATGGAACTCGGTACATCCTACTGGTTCTACCTTCTGCCCCCTTCCTCCTCCAGAGGTTTGGCGGTCGAGGTACCGATTGTGGGGAAGGGTGGCCCGATTCTCCTTTGGATTCCATCGATGGATAAACCGGTTCAGATCGGAACCTATGTTTCGGATCTTTTCGTTCTGGAAGGGGAACTCTCATCGCGTTATCTGCCGGCAGAAGCAGACTCATACCTACAGCAAGTTTCGAGGGTGTGGATGAGTGTCTCTGTTTCCACCACCGAAGGGACAGAAGAGTTCTATTTGACAGAGTTTGGCATTCCGGATATACCGTACGAATCCGGTGTATCTCCATGAAACCAAGATTCTTCTGCGAACACTGCAAGAAGGAAGTTTCGGCTCGAGACAAGGTATGTCCCCACTGTGGCCGCTTTTTCAGTGAAGTACGATGTCCAAGATGCGGATTTACCGGGGAGGGAAAACTCTTTTACGATGGATGTCCTAACTGTGGGTATTTGAGTTCCAAATCGAAGGGGATACCGATGGCAGGATCCCCGGGGCTGGAGCTCGTGGATCTCACCGCAGTAGAGGGTAAGGGGACTCTCCTGCCCCCCTCCTCGGAAGCCCATGACTCTGCCAGTAAGAGCCCTTCTCTCTGGACCTTCCTCATCATTACCATTACCCTCGCTTTGATTCTGGGGATGCTGGTGTACATCTTTATCTCTCTTCAGTGAGAGCACTGGAACTTCTAATAGACTGCTCCCAGCCCTCCTCCCATATATATGAGAAGATTTCCACCAGAGGGTTGGATGAAGACTGTAGTCAGGGAGAATGTAAAGGGCTCGGTGGGAGGCTTCCAGTGAACTTCGATACCTGTATGGTAGATAGGGAGAAGTCTGGGTTCCGCTACATTCGTCCATAGTACAGAGGAGATCCCTGCTTGTAAGGCACCCAGATCCACGTAGCATCCTCCTCGAAAACTTCCGTATAGATGCAGCTGATTTTCCAGGGTCTGCAGCGTGTAGGGAGATAGGGTGAGTTCAGGGGATAGGAGGAATCCCAGGAATCCATATCGGATTTCCAGGTTTACTCCCAGGGAAAGCCCTCCTATCTGGGAAAACCCGTACTCCCTCGGCTGATTCATATACGTTCCCTTTCCTGTCATCCCTAGAGAAACGATGCCTGTGTCCTTCAATCGGTATTGAATCCCCAACCCAGCGACCCAATCCGGTGGGGCATCGGTCGGCTCCATGTAACTGGAAAGGGTCGTGGTCAATTCCCATCCATCCTGGAGGGGGAAAAAGATTCCTGCATGGGCAAGGGCTGGGGGAGCTCCTCCACTGGAGGATCCTACCTGTCCGAGGATCCATGAAGAAATCCTGAAGTACCCAGGCTCCAAGCGGGGTAAATCCGGAACGAACAGCAGTCCAGATAACCCGGAAAAGGTAGAAGGAAGAGGATCCCGAATCTTTCTGTCAATGGTAATCTCTTTACTGAGCTCCATCGAAGTGTCGGCTCTTTGGACCTGCAAAATTAAACGGTAGGTTCCATCCGGGAGAGGATTTCCATTAGAATCCCTCCCATCCCAGTTTACCTGCTGGAAAGGAGTATCGGGTTCCGGTATCCTTCTTGCCCACATTGTTTTTCCCGATCCATCCTGGATACGGAGGGTTGTTTCGGCAGGAGAGGAGATCCAGAAGCTGATTCGAACAGGCCCTGTCCGATTTTCCGGATGGATCCTCGAAGGAGCTACTGTAAAGCGTGAAACCGAGAGAGGAACCCGTTTCCAGGGAAAGGGTATTTCTGTAGTTTTTCCTTCCTGGATGGTGATCTGGGATACGATATCCTCGTACCCGAACCGCTTTACCACCACTCTATAGCGACCCGCCGGTAAGGTTACGTTCCTTTCCGAAACGAGGGTTCCTCCCACATACACCTGACATTCGGGAGGGGCGTTTTCCAGTGAGAGAGTCCCGTACGCAGGCTCCAGTTCCAGCTGGATTCGGGTGCGGATTCCTGTTTTCAGGGTAACGGAGAATGATAGAGGACGGTATCCCGCTTTTTGGACCTGTATCCCGTAAAAGGAGGGGGGTAGATCTTTCAGTATCAAAGGGGTGGATCCGGCAAGGTTTCCCTCGATGTATACCCACGCATCCTTAGGATTGGTAGAGATCTCCAGCTGAGGTGAAGGGGTGGGTTCATTCACCCGAACAAGAATCGGCTCCTCTGCAATCTGGACCGGTACAGGAAATAGGGGGTGAGATAGGGCGAGTACGCTGATGAGGGATACGATCCTCGCAATCGATCGGGAAATACCCATAGCACCATACTGGTACCGCGGGAGTAAAAAATCAAGGTCTCCCTTCGATGAAGACTTTTTTCTGCCGATGATAGAACCGTATGGCGCGGATTCTAACCTTGATCATCCTGGGAATTTTTCTCTTGGGGGTATCCCTCTATCCGGAGGTTTCCCCGGCAGTCCCCGAATCGAAGAACTCAGGTTCTCTCAAACGGGGTATCGAGGAACTCCAGCTGGGCAAAACCCTCGAAGATATCCAGGAGGCTTTGAAGAAATCTCCCTATTTCAACTATCGAGGGCCTCGGGATCTCTCTTTTCTTCCCCTCCGTTCCGAACCGGTGATCGATACGGAGGGTATGCGGTATATCCAGCGGGGAATTTTCCAGTTTCAGGAAGGCAGGCTGGTTACCATTGTTCTTTATTTGAATCCCAGGTATCTGGACTATCCTGCTCTGTTTCGGCATCTTACTTCCCGGTATGGATCACCCCAGTACCTGGATCCTAAATCCTGCTTCTGGGAAGATGCCCATACACGGGTAGCGCTGGAAAAACCTCTGACCGTCAAATTCGTGGAGCGGAACATACTCGCCCCCAGGGAGAAAGGGAAAGCAAGCCTACCTCCTTCCCCGGAAGAGTTGGGTAGAGAGGCGTTTCTGGAACTCTTTTAATCAGGAGAGTGATCGATGGAAAGGTGTGTTCACATTGGAGGCGCCATTCTAAAGGTGCTGCTGCCATTTATAGTGATTGCCTGCACTGCCCGACAACAGGAAATTCCCCTCAAGGTAGGAGGGGAATTTTTTCAAGTGGAATTGGCCGTTACCCCGGAAAGTCGGGCCAGAGGGCTCATGTTTCGAAAGGAGCTACCGTCAAATAGGGGGATGCTCTTTGTATTCGAAACAGATCAGAAACCTTCTTTCTGGATGAAGAACACCTTTGTTCCCCTTTCCATCGCCTTCATTGCCAAAGACGGGACCATCCGGGAAATCTACGATATGACCCCTGGTTCTCTCAGACCCATCGAATCCACTTACGAAGTTCGGTTTGCCCTGGAAGTCCCTCAGGGCGCGTTCAAACGGGCAGGGGTGGATGTTGGGTATCGGATCGAGATGCCTCAGGAAGTTCTACGGTACGTGAAATGAAAACCTGATTCTACTTGTTTTCCTCTTCTTCGGTGTATTCGGGAAATAGTTCCAGCTCGGGTGACTCATCAGGGCTATTGGGGGTGTTTACCAGGATTTCGATCTTTCGCTCGATACGGCTAAGATCTTTTTCCAGGCTCCTGGCTAACCGAATCCCCTCCTCGAAAAAACCTGCCGCCTCTTCCAGCGTACAGGAGCCCTCCCGCATGAGGGTGCTGATTTCTTCCAGACGTCGGAGACGTTCTTCAAAAGTTTTGGGTGGGGATGATTTTTTCGACTGTGGCATCTGCCGCTCCTTGATAGAATTGGATGGAGAGTGTTTCCCCCAGGGTGCATGATTCGGCCGATCGGAGGATCTGGCCAGAAACCTTGGCCCGCACGATGGAATATCCTTTTTTGAGAACTTCGTACGGGGAGCTGGTTTGAAGCTGTGTATAGGCCAGTTCCCACCGATGTCTATAATCGTCGAGCTTTTTCCGGAACTCGAGAATGAATCGCTCCTTCGCATCATCCAACCGGAAGTAGTAGGGCTGAAGGATATTCTTCATCTGTCGTTCCATGTTTTCTGGGCTGAACTGCCGAAGAAGTACCTGGATCTTCTCGATTCGATGGTTTATCTCCTGAATCAAGGACTCCTTTACAGACACTACCCGGTGCAGGAGTTCCTCTCGCCCTCTGGAGACAATCTCTGCGGCAGCCGAGGGGGTGGGGGCTCGAATATCTGCAGCGAAATCCGCTAGAGACGTATCGATCTCGTGCCCCACTGCGGAGATCACCGGAATCTCCGAAGCTGCTATGGCACGCACCACCGCTTCGCTCGAGAAGGGCAACAGGTCCTCCAGACTCCCTCCCCCCCGGCCTACGATGATCACCTCTCCAAGTCGGAACAGGTTGGCCCGCTGGATTTGGGCAGCGATCAATTGGTCGGCCCCTTCCCCCTGGACAGGGGCGGGAAGGATTACGATATCGATCCCCGCGTTACGCCGCCGCAGCACCTGAAGGATGTCCCGGATGGCAGCCCCTGTAGGGGAGGTGACGATGGCGATCCGCCTGGGAAAGAGGGGTAGGGGCTTTTTCCGGCTGGCATCGAACAACCCTTCTGCTGCCAGTTTTCGCTTCCGTTCTTCCAGCATGGCCAGGATATCCCCTTCTCCAGATCGTTCGAGGGTTTCGCAGATCAGCTGATAACTTCCCCTCTGGGGATACACGGAGATCTGCCCGCTGGCAATGACCCGCATTCCATCCTGCGGTTTAAAGTTCAACTGGGGTATACGGTTCCGGAATAGTACGGCAGAGAGCACCGCCTCTGCATCCTTCAAGGTGAAATAGTAGTGCCCTGTGCTGGAAGGTCGAAAGTTGGAAATTTCCCCTTCCACTCGAATAGCGGGAAAGGAGGACTCGAGAAGCAGCTTGATGTGAGAGGTGATTTCCGATACCCGGTATATACGTTCGGCCGGGTTTGCCACGTTCGCCATCGGTTGAAACATACCCTGTTGTCCTTCCCTTGACAATAGTTATTCCCTCCTCGATGATCCTTTCTATGCCTTCAGGGTGTTTTTGAATCTGTCGATAATGAGGAGGAATATGAAACTTCTCCTGGTCATCAATACGATCCGGCCACCCCTCACACCGGAAGATTCTCCCTATCGGTACCACAATCGAACGGCCCTGGAGCGGGTTCTGGAGTATGCCCTCCATATCGTACCCCGCGAATCCGTCCTTCTTCTGGCAAACGATCCACCTGCCGAGCCTGAAACAGGGATCCGGAAGGTCCTTCGATCGGACTGGACAGTGGGAACTTTTCTTCGAGTATTACGGGAAGTGTCCAATGGGTACGATACAATCGTGTATGTGTACGGGGATTGTCCTTTTCTGGATGTTCCCCTTACCCGAAAGATGCTAGAGAACCATAGGCGCTACTTCGCTGATTACACCTTTTCCGACGGATTCCCGTACGGATTGACTCCAGAGATCGTTGAAACGCGGATTCTGGACGCTCTGGAAAGGCTGGCAGATCACACCGATCAACCGATCCAGCGGGATACTCTTTTTAGCCTCATCAGCAAGGATATAAACAGTTTCGATCTGGAAACCGAGCTGTCTCCCGTTGATCTGCGGTACCTCCGGGTTTCCCTCACTACCGATACGAAGAGAAACCGACTCCTCTGCATGGCCCTCGACCATGAGCATCCTTCATCCGCAGAGGATATCCTTTCGGTCCTTCAAACCAAACCGGAAATTCTACGAACAGTCCCCGCATACCTATCGGTGCAGATTACCGAACGGTGCCCTCACAGTTGTGCCTTCTGCCCGTACCCCCTCTTTGGAAAAGATATTCTGCATGCAGAGGGATTCATGCCTCTGGAGTCCTTCTACCGGGTAGTGGGGGAAGGTGCCCGATTCTGCGGAGATCTGGTGGTGGGAGTGTCCCTCTGGGGAGAACCTTCCTTCTATCCTGATTTCCCGGCCCTCTGTGAGGGTGTGGCTTCTTATCCGGAAGTGCAGCTGGTGGTGGAGACATCCGGTATCGGATGGAGGGACGAAATCCTTAAGAAGACCAGAGAAATCCTGGGAGACCGGATCACCTGGATTGTGGACCTTGTGACAGACCAACGGGAATTGTACTCTTCCCTGAGGGGGGTGGGCTTCGAAGAATCCCGCAGGACGGCCGAGACCCTCCTTTCCCTGTTCCCACAAACCAGTTATGTCCAGACTGTGCGGATGCAAGAGACAGAGGAGGGGCTGGAACAGTTCTATCGTAGCTGGAAAGAGAGGCATCTCATCATCCAGAAGTACGACTGGTTCTCCGGCCTCCTTCCCCAGCGAAAAGTTACGGATCTTTCCCCCCTTCACCGGTTTCCCTGCTGGCATCTGAAACGAGACCTCTCTGTCCTTCTGGATGGGTCGGTTCCCCTCTGCAGGGAAGACTTAAAGAAAGAACACACAGTGGGAAACTTGTTCCATCAACCGATCGAAGAGATCTGGGAAAAGATGGGGAAAGTGTATCTGGATCATACGAGGGGTCAGTACCCTTCTCTCTGTGAGCCATGCGATGAATACTATACCTACAACTTTTAATCCCCTTCTAACTTCCTATACCGTGGCAGGAGGGGCCGGGAGAAGCAAGAAGCGAGAGGGAGGAACGACTCTTATTCTCCTCTATCGTGGGGGTGTGGTAGATAGGACTTCTCTACTGGATACGCTCCATGGGATGGATGTGGAAGAGATCCTTTCCATCGAACCCTCCAAAGACACGTACCAATTGGAATCATTGATAGGGCAATTCCCCAGAGCACGGTGGATCCTCTTGCATGAACCCGTGAATGTGGGACAGCAGATCAATATCGGGATCCATGAAGCCTCCTACTCTCTCTGTTTTGTCCTGTGGGCCGACTATCAGATCGAACCGGAATCCTTGAAAACAGGGATCGAATCGGTCGAGAAGAGTACGCGTCCACTTTGCGTGACTCCCTGGATCTTTACATCCCGCCGTTCTCCCCTTCCCGTACTTCACATCCCGGCCTTTCATAAGTCTCGATTGAAAGTCCTGGCCGTAGTTCCCCAGAAGGAGGAAGCCCTCGATCTTTTCCCCTTTGATTACTGCGGGATCTACAATAAAGAAACCTTCATTCGTGTGGGGGGGTATGATTACAACATCACCCATCCGTACTGGCAGAAGCTGGATTTTGGGTTTCGTTCCTTTCTCTGGGGAGAGCGTATCATTTGTCGAAGGAATCTGCATGGAATCGCCTTCGATGGGCATCTGATGGAAGACACTACACCGGACGACAGTTACCGGCTCTTTTTTTTAAAAAATCTGGCCGTCGTATATACAGGGGACAGAGGAGAACTCCCATGGCAAAAATTCTTGCCTTTCTATATCCGCTCTAAAGGAGGAGTGTTCGTTTCTTTAAAAGAGTTTCAGGCTGTCCGTAAGTGGGTGAAAATCAATGCCTACCGGTTCAAGATGGATAGTCAAACCATAACCGAGTTGTGGGAGGATCCGGAGGAATGATTGCCGTTTTTCTCCAGGCCAGGCTGGATTCCACCCGTTTGCCGGGAAAAGCCCTGCTCCCATTACGGGGTAAACCGATGGTGCAGATGGTAATGGAGCGACTCCGAAGGATCTCCGCCGACATCTATGTCCTTGCCACCGACCATGAAGGAAAGCAGAGATTTACCCCTATGGCAGAAAAGGCAGGGTTTCAAGTATTCGAAGGTTCTAAAGAAGATGTACTGGAAAGGTTCTGTAGAGCCATCGAAACCTTCAAGCCAAAGACGGTTATTCGGGCTACAGGGGATAATCCTCTGGTATCGTGGGAACTGGCAGATCGAATCCTCGAGGACCATGTACGACTCAAGGCCGATTACAGTGCGTTTCAGGGGATGCCCCTCGGGTTGGGGGTCGAGGTGGTGGAGGCTTCTGCCCTCCTCCAGGCAGGGAAAGAAACAGAGGATCCCTACGATCATGAACACGTAACACCCTACCTGTATCGGAATCCCGATACGTTCTTCCTCCACCGTCCCCTGGTAGAACTTGCCTACAGGGGAAGAACCCGGGTAACTGTGGATACAGAAGCGGACTATCGCAAAGTGGAGGGAATGTACCGGGAGCTGGAATCTATCGAAATGCCCAGCCTGGAAGAAATTATCCACCTCATTAGAAGATTAGAGGGACTATGAATAGCTCGATTCTCCTCATCCCTTCTATCCGAAGGAAGGGAGGCCTGGGTCATCTTGTACGCATGATGCGCCTCGCCCTGTCCTGGAAGGGGAAAGCTTCCATCTTCCTTGAACCGGAGAATCCTGCACACTGGACCGAAGAGGAAGTACGTTCCTTCTTCCCCGCTTTTTCATGGGACCGGTTCCTGGAACAGAACCCGGAACTTCAGAGATGGGATTGGGTAATTTTGGACCGAAGAAGTACATCTTTCCAGGAGTACCAGCGGTTACATTTTGACGCTCCTACCCTTGGCCTGGATGAAGGGGGAGAGGCTCGGTTACTCTGCAGTTTCCTTGTGGATACCTTCCCCCGGATTGAGAAGGGTCAGGAGCCGAATGTGTATGAACCCTGTTTTGTCCCCATGATCGATCCCGATGGGATGGACACCACGGGAGTCAGTTCTTCTCCAGGAGCAATTCCAAAGAGGGGTTTATTAGAGCAATCTCCGCAATACGAAATCGATTTTCCCGGGCCATGCCCGGAATATGTACCAGGACTCTCAGAGACTGGCCCACTAGAGTCTTCCCGGAGGTCAGGCAGGAACCACCCGAAACGTCGTCCCTTCCTCCTCGCTTTCGGCGGGGAAGATCCGTACCGGTTGAGTGAAGGATCCTTCGATACACTGGTGGCAGGGGGGATGCAACCGGAAGATATTGATGTCCTTGTTGGTCCTGCCCGGACCGATCCCTTTACCAGACCCTGTGGCGAGCTCCTTACCGGAGAATGGGAGGCAAGGAAGTATTTTTCCAGGTACCGATGGGTGATTACCTCTTTCGGGCTTACCCCCTATGAAGCAATCCTGGAAGGGGCCTTCCCCTTACTGGTAAACCCTACGCAGTACCACGAACGTCTTTCGAAGATGGCTGGCTTTTACAGTCTGGGGGTTCGGAGGGTGTCTCTTAAACGAGTTCGATTCGCGCTCCAGCATCCAGAGGTAGCACTCCCTTCCTGGATAAACAGGCAGCGGCTGGAACAACTTCCGCAATCCATGGGAAGAGGGAGTTCTTTCGCGGAATTCCTGCGCTCGATCCGAGCCGATATTCCCCCCCGCTGTCCCCTTTGTGGGGGGAGGAATCATCGATCCACCTTTCGGTTTCCAGACCGTACCTATTTTTTCTGTTCAGGGTGTAAAACAGAGTACAGAGTGTACTTCGGTGGGCAGGGGAAGGGGTATACGGCAGAGTACTTTTTCGAGGAGTACCGTAAGCAGTACGGCAAAACGTATCTGGAGGATTTGCCTCAGATCGAAACACAAGGCAAAAAAAGGCTGGACTTTTTGAAAAAATGCATTTTCGAAAGTACCCGTATCAAGGGCTTCGATACCGTAAAACCCTCTTCTGCCGCTCCTCCTTCTCAGAATAAGAGTAGGGGGGAAATCCTGCAGGGCAAACGGCTCCTCGATGTGGGATGCGCCTTCGGACCTTTTTTACGAGTCGCACAAGAAGAGGGGATGGTTCCCTATGGAATCGACCTCTCGGAAGAGGCGATACAGTACCTTCGGGAGAAGGTAGGGATCCCTGCTGCTGTAGCGGATATCGAAACCTTCGATCCTTCGATCACCTTCGGTGTAGCTTCCTTCGATATAGTTTCCCTCTGGTACGTGGTGGAACACCTTCCACGTGCGGGGCTGGTCCTGGAAAGGATACGGAGGATGCTGCGTGAGGGAGGGTGGCTGATTTTTTCTACTCCCAATGGAAGGGGCATCTCTTCCTTCCGAAATCCAAAATCTTTTCGGGAAAAGAGTCCTATCGATCATGTGACGATCTGGAATGTAACCCAGGCAAAGCGAGTCTTACGGCAGTACGGGTTCCAGGTTCTGGCTGTTCGGACCCCCTCCCATCATCCAGAACGATTTCCATCTCTCGTTCGTACCCTCATTGGAACGAACGGGTGTAAAGGGATAGAAACACTCTTTCATTTAGGAGATACCTTCGAAGTATATGCGCAAAAGATCGATCATGATTCTAGGTGCAGGGCTTCTTCAGATCCCCGCAATTAGAACGGCAAAAGAGATGAACTGTAGGACCCTTGTAGTGGATGGAGATCCAAATGCGATAGGCAAGCTAGAGGCGGATGTATTCGAGCCCGTAGATCTGAAGGATCTCGAGGGTCTGGTGCACACCGCCAGGAAGTGGCGAAAACGGTATGGTCTGGATGGGGTATTTACGGCAGGCACGGATTTTTCTTCTTCTGTAGCCTATGTAGCCGAGGCACTGAACCTTCCAGGCATTCCCTATCAGACTGCCCTGGATGCGTCCCACAAGGCCCGGATGCGAAAGCGGTTTTTCGCGTGTGGGGTTCCTTCCCCTGCTTTCTGTGAAGTGGGAATGGCAGATCTTCCGGATTTGCGGGATAATGTTCCCCGATTTCCTCTGGTGGTAAAACCAGTGGACAATATGGGAGCCCGAGGGGTAGTACGGGTAGATGCATGGGATGAGCTCACATCGCAGATTCAGGAATCCTTACGGTACTCCCGTTCGGGACGGGTCGTTGTGGAGGAGTTCATCGAAGGACATGAGTTCAGTCTCGATGCCCTTGTATTTAAGGGGCATATGCAGATCTGTGGCATTGCCGATCGCCATATCCGTTTTGCTCCCCATTTCGTCGAGGTGGGTCATACCATTCCTAGCTCTGCCCCTTTAGAAGTACAGCAAGAAGTAGTAGAAACTTTTAAAGCGGGAATAAGGGCTTTAGGGATTGATCCAGGAGCAGCTAAAGGGGACATCTTCTATTCGCCCGGGAAGGGAGGGGTAGTAGGGGAAATAGCGGCCCGGCTTTCAGGTGGGTACATGTCGGGATGGACGTACCCGTACTCCAGCGGAGTGAATCTCACAGAAGGAGCCCTGCGCATCGCCCTGGGCGAGGATCCTGGGGATCGTACTCCCAAACTTTCTTATACAGCAGCCGAACGAGCATTGATCTCCATACCCGGCAAGGTAGTTGGGATCGAGGGTGTAGAGGAGGCTTTGAAGATTCCCGAACTAAAGGATGTCTTTTTACGAGTCAAACCTGGCGATTCGGTAGTGTTTCCCACCAACAATGTGGAAAAATGTGGAAATGTAATTGCGGCAGCAGAGGAAAGAAGCAAGGCCGTTCAAGCTGCAGAGGAGGGGGTTTCCACTATCCTGATCAGGCTGGATCCTATGAACAGTAACACGGAACAGTTCCTCTTTTCTCCGGACTGGATGGATGGACGTTCCTATTTTCCCATGGATTCTTCCCTGATGGGACAATTGCGTTCCCTACCCTGGGATACAGTAGAACAGGAGAAAGACGGAAAAGGGGAAGGTGGCAGGAGAGGGTCTTTCATTCTTGGCAGGAACTGTCCAATACCCGTCCTTGCGTATCCCTATTCGCTTTTTCCGGATACTCTGGCTGGGTGGAGTTACCTCACCCTTCCCCAACTGATAGAGCGATTGGGCGCACTGGCAAACCGATGGAAGAACGCTCCCTGGCTAGGTCGATGGATTCCCGGTGCTCTTTTCTGGTACGTTGTTTTTCGAGGAGGATTGCAGGGGGTGGTTTGGATGCTGGACCGGTGTTCTACCTATACAACTCTGGAATCGCTACAGGAGAAGGTAAGAGAATGGGCACTCGCCATTGGATACTGAGTAGTATCGTCTTCATCGCTATTACTTTTCTCATCCCTGCGGGAGAGTATCAGGACGTAGGAGAGTTCCT
>CALKLC010000094.1 GCA_937991975.1 uncultured Spirochaetales bacterium
ACCATTCATAAGGTTCATAATAGAAAGGGGCAACGCATGAAAATAGCGATTATCGGCGCTGGTTATATGGGTTCTGCCATGGCCTGGCCGCTAAAGGACAATGGTCATACCGTACACCTCGTAGGTACCCATCTGGACGAAGAGATCATTCGCACATGTATAACGACTGGGATCCATCCAAAGTTGAAAAGGCCTCTGCCAGAAGGGGTGCGGGTGTTCCCCCTGTCAAGGATCGATGAAGCGATAGAAGGGGTACAGGTGATTGTAAGTGGGGTTTCTTCCTTCGGAGTCCCCTGGATCGCCAGGCTCCTCAGTGAAAGGGTACATCCAGGCCAGAAAATTCTCAGTGTTACGAAAGGGCTCGACATTGCAGCGGATGGAACCATTCGAACCTATCCTTGTATAATCAAGGATAATCTTCCGCACGATAGAAGAAATACTGTGTATGTTGCAGCGGTGGGAGGTCCCTGCATTGCGGGGGAATTGGCCGGCAGGAGGCCAACCTGCGTGGTCTTTGGATCGGAGGACTTAACAGTTGCAAATGCCCTTGCCGCTGGGTTTCGTACATCCTACTATCACATTTGGCCGACTACAGATGTATTCAGCCTGGAAGTAGCCGTAGCCCTGAAAAACTCCTACGCGCTGGGCGTGGGGATCGCGTATGGAATGCTGGAGAAAGAGGGAGGCCTCGATCAAGCCGGTGCTTCCATGCATAACCTTGCCAGCGCTCTCTTTGCCGAAGGAACCTGGGAGATCGCTCAGTTCTTGAAACGGACGGGCGGGAATCCGGAGTTTGCCTGCACCTTGCCGGGTGCGGGAGACCTGTACGTTACAACCATGGGGGGGAGATCAGTCCGCATGGGAAGGCTCCTTGGAGAAGGGTACTCCTATGAGGATGCGCTTAAGCAACTGAAAGGGGAAACCCTGGAAGCTGTAGAGATTATCCGCGCCCTGTCGAGATGGATCTCCTTCCAGGAGCAACAGGGAAGGTTGACCCCTGCCGATTTTCCCCTCATGCGGGCATTGATTCGAACCGTGATAGAGGGGAAACCCCTTGAACTGGACATCGAAAGCTGGTTCGGGGGTAGTTACCTTACCAGCATGTAACTCGGTTTATACATAGAGGGGCGATTTTTGTAGGGGTAAAGTACTTTTACCGCCCTTTACAGGGCGTATTCCCTTTGCTATCTTGAAGGAACTTTACAGGTGGCAGGGAGTTAGTGTGTTCTTAAAAAGCATCGAACTGTTCGGGTTCAAATCCTTCGCTGATCGTTGCAAGCTGGAGTTCACGGAAGGAGTATCCGCTCTTCTCGGTCCCAATGGATGCGGGAAGAGCAACATCGTGGATGCGGTAAAATGGGTCCTGGGAGAGCAAGCCAGCCGCAGTCTGCGGGCCGATCGGATGGAGGATGTAATCTTCAACGGTACGGAGAACCGCAAACCCCTCAACGTGGCAGAAGTAACCATCACCCTTTCCAACGACACGGGCTATTTGCCCCTGGAAGTTTCGGAAATTGCTATCAAACGAAGGCTGTACCGCTCGGGTGAAAGTGAGTATTTCATCAATGGAACTCCTGTCAAATTGAAGGAAATCCGGGAACTCCTCTACGATACAGGAATCGGGAAATCTGCCTATTCCATTATGGAACAGGGGAAGATCGATCAGGTGCTTTCCAACAAGCCCGAAGAGCGGCGAACCATCTTCGAGGAAGCAGCAGGAATCACTAAATACAAGATCAAGGGCCTGGAAGCAGAACGAAAACTGGAGCGCACGGAAGAAAACATGCGGCAGGTGGAAGGGATCATCGGCGAGGTGAAACGAACCCACGATGCATTGAAAGTCCAGAGCGAGAAAACCCTGAAGTATCGGCAGTTGAGGGAAGACGCCTTCCAGCTGGAATTGGATATTCAACTTCTCCGCCTGAAGTCCCTTCTGGAAGACAAGAACCAGAAAGAATCCCAACTGGCAGAAGCGATGGAAAAACGTGCGGCCCTTAAACTCGCCATCGATGGAATCAACCAGTCCCTCGAGCAGAACATGGACCTGGTGAACGAGATGGAATCGAAGCTGGTGGAAAACCAGAAGAAACTGTACGGCATCAGTCTGGAAAAGAACGGTCTGGAGAATCAGCGCCGGATGCTGGCTGAACAGATCGGAGAGTACGAATCCAAACTGGTTTCGGATGGCAACCAGGCCAGACGAATCGAGGAAAAGATCCAATCCCTCTCCGCCGAGATGGTGGAGAAATCCAGGGCCCTGACAGAGTTCCACAAACAGATCGAGGAGATCGAAGCTCATATTAAGGAATTCGAACAATCCGTTAAATATGCGGAAGATCGAGGGAAGGCAAACCAGCAGAGTATCCAGCAGTTAGAGGGGGAGATCCGACAGTTGGAAACGCAGGATGAAACCCTCAGAAACGAGCTTCGCACACTCACCGATACGATCGTATCCCAATTGGACGAGAAACTAAAGGAAAGCGGGTACTCCTACCATGAGCATGTTCGTCTGGAACAGGAGTTGAGGAACCATCTGGAAGGGGTACGGATCCTCCTTCAAGGAAAAGCAACGTTGTTTAAGGATTCCTTGCAGTTGAAGGAATCCCTCCAGGGGGAAAACTCTTCCCAAAGGGGAGCGGGTGCACCGGAAAGTAAAGATCACCTGCTTCATCTAGCGCTGGAAACTCTGGAGGAATCCTCCCGCAAACTGGATGAATTGATCCACCTCTTCCAGGCCTTCCTTGCCGCTACCCCCACGTTCATCGATGAGTTTCTTTCTCCCGAAGGGATCATTACCCAGAAGAGAGAAGTGGATGAACGGATTGCCCGGGTGCTGGCTACGATTCGGTCAAAACGGGAACAGATTCTCCAGCTGCGTACAGAAAACACCGCCCTCTCGAAAAAGATCGAGGAGTACCGGAAGAACCTGGAAGAGCTTCGGATGAATCGCGTGCGGATCCGTACCATGGCGCAGGGGGTGCAGGAAGCGGTTTCTATGCTGGAACGGGAACGGAGAGTACAGGAAGCACAGGAAAAAGCCTTACAGGAGGAGATGCGACGGGTTCAGGACCGGATCCGGGAAATACGGGCCAGGCAAGAGGCATTAGAGCAGAAGAAACTATTGCTGGATAGAGAAGAGGAGGGGATCCGTGCATCCCTTTCTCAGCTGGAAGCGAATATCAGCGAACGAAACCAGGTCCTGGTACAGAAGGAAAAAAATCTGAAGGCCCAGATGGAACAGCTTGCCCGCCTTCAATCCGAGGTGGAAAAAATCCAGATGGAACTT
The DNA here is from genome assembly GCA_937991975.1 of uncultured Spirochaetales bacterium. Lineage (GTDB taxonomy): Bacteria > Spirochaetota > Spirochaetia > DTKZ01 > DTKZ01 > DTKZ01. The sequence continues at coordinate 3,287 of CALKLC010000094.1, forward strand.
ACCGAGACAGTGACGGAAATCCGGAATCTGTACGATAATTTCCGTGATCGGCATTCGAGGGATCTCGCCGAGTTCGAACCGCGAATCTATGAAATCAAAGAAAGTCAGAAGGATCTACGGGAACGGTTGAACGAAGTGCGGGAAGAATTGAAGAAATTGGGAGGTGTCAATCTGATGGCACCTGAGGAGTTTGCCGAGGTAAAGGAACGGTACGACTTCCTCACGAGCCAACTGGAGGATCTACGAAAAGCCCGGGAAGATCTCCAGAAGGTAACGAAGGAAATCCGGCAGGAATCTACCGCCCTGTTCCTCGATGCGTACGAAAAAATCCGCCGAAATTTCCATCAGATGTTCCGTAGATTGTTTGGAGGAGGCAGGGCAGAACTTCGGTTGACAGATCCGGATCATGTGCTGGAGTCGGGAATCGAGATCCTGGCCCAACCACCGGGGAAGAGCCTCGAAGCCATCTCCCTTCTCTCCGGCGGAGAACGGTCCCTCACTGCCGTAGCCCTTCTCTTCGCCACCTACATGGTAAAACCCTCCCCTTTCTGTATCCTGGACGAGATCGATGCAGCACTGGATGAAGGGAATATCAGCAGGTTTATCAGTATGCTCACGGAGTTCAGTGCCAACTCCCAATTCATCATCATCACCCATAACAAGAAAACCGTAGCGGGGGCCAGTACCCTCATCGGTATTACCATGGAAGAACCTGGGGTTTCCAGGGTGATCTCCATACGATTGGAACCCCAACCGGAAGCGGTTCATGCATGATCTATTAAAAGGGTTAGCCTTTTTTAGCGGCGTTTCCATGATCCTGGGGTGTATTACTCCGCCCCCAGGCTCGATCGAGATTCCTCCAACTCCTGAATCGGCTCAACAGGTGGAGCTTTCTTTTTCCCGTCTTTCCGTCCACCCGGAGCACAGGCTTTCGGCATCGATCCCCTCCCTACCTGACGAGGGGGACATTTCTTTTCCCGTTTCTGGTGTATCCATCTCCGGGAATCAACTGCCAGGGCCGCGCACCACTCTTGATCAGGGCGGTTTCTCGATTCCCTCCCTGCCAGAAGGTGCATGGGAGATAGGGGACCTTTCTTTCCCAGGGTCGGCAGGACCGGCAGGATTCATTGACAGGGAAGGTGTATCGGTATGGGGGAGGGAGGGATCCATCAAAGCTCCCCCGCATTTTCCCGTCGTCGAACCCTTGCCTCTACCAGATCGGGTTACTCTGGAGAATCAGGGGGAGAATCGAACGGGGACACCGGCCCTGCCTCCCGGCCAACAAGCGAGTGGCCAGCCAAAGGCGGCTTCCTCAGCTTCCTCAAAGGATAATTCGGCCAGGCAATCTTCCCGTACAGGCACAACAACCGCAAAGGAGGCCGCTGTAAAGGAAGAACCAAGAACATCTGCCGTTACACCAGGAAGGCCTGAGCAAACACCAAAACAACCATCCAAGGAATTCCCCCTTTATACGGATCCCCTTCCTCAAAAAAAGGTGGAAGGTGAAGTAGGTAAGACGGTTCGTATTGTTCTACCGGGGGTCGGGTGGATCTATCTGGGAGAGAAAGATCATGGAGGAAAGGTGAAGTACGTAGGGAAGGATACCAGTGCAGAATCCACCACCTTCACCTTTGCGCTCATCCAGGAGGGGGAGGCAATTCTGCAGTTCCAGAAGCAGGATCTACTGGCGAAAACTACCACCTACGATACAGTTCTCGTAACGACTGCCCGGGATTCGAAGCAAGCTGCAGGGGGTACAAAAGAGGGGAAAGCTCCTTTAGTCCCTGGTACAGCTACTTTAGGCCCCAGTGCGTCACTGGGAGGATCAGAAAAAAGCCCTTCCCTGCCAGGCGAGGATTCTAAACCGACAGAATCTTTTTCCCGGCAGATGGATCGACTGCTGAAAGAAGGAAAACAGAAAGAGGCAGTTCGATTGATCGAAGAATATCTTCAAGAGGCGGAAGGAACCGAATCAGTGGAAAAGGATCGGCTGTACTTTACCCTGGCCCGATTGTATGAAGAAGAACCTGAGGTGAAGGACATAAAGAAAGCCCTCTCCTATTACGAAAAAGTGCGGGATCAATTCCCATTCAGCCCCTACTGGGAAGAGGCCGATTACCGGAGTCGGTACATCCGGCGGAACTTCTTCGAGATCCGTTGACAGGGCTTCCTGATCTCAGTATAACTATTAATCCAATTGTACACTGGAATTGAGGGAGAATGCTCGAACGAATAGCAGCCAAGTTCTCGGATATTCTCCGGGAAGTATCGGGGAAATCCCGGATTACGGAAAAAAACATCGAAGACACCCTCGAGGAGGTAAAGAAAGCCCTCCTGGAAGCGGATGTAAACCTCCGCGTGGTGAGACGTTTTATCAACCACACCCTGGAGGAGGCGAAGGGCGAGAAAGTCCTGCGTTCCGTTACGCCGGGGCAACAGTTCGTCAAGATCATCTACGATCGGATGGTCGCCCTTCTGGGAGATGCGCGGCAGGATCTAACCTTAAAAGGGCCTGACACTCTGTCCAGTATCCTTCTCTGCGGGTTACAGGGTTCAGGGAAAACTACAACGGCTGCCAAACTGGCCCGTTTATTGAAGAGCAGGGGTAGAAGACCCTTACTTGTAGCAGCGGATCTACAGCGACCCGCGGCAGTAGAGCAGCTCCTCACCCTGGGAAAGAGTATCGATATTCCGGTGTTTACCCTGCCAACGAAAAATCCGCTGGAGGTGGTAAAGGAAGGGCGATCCTATGCGGTGAAGAATCTTTTCGATACCCTCATCGTGGACACAGCCGGGCGGTTACAGATCGATGAAGCGCTGATGGAAGAGCTACAGAGGGTAAAGGGACTATTGTCACCGGATGAAGTTCTTCTTGTGGCAGATGCCATGACGGGGCAGAATGCTGTGGAAATCGCCAGGACCTTCAACGAACGTATCGGAATTACGGGTATCATCCTCAGCAAGTTCGATTCCGATGCCCGGGGAGGTGCCGCCCTTTCCCTCAAGAGTGTCACCGATAAACCTATCAAATTCATCGGTGTGGGAGAAAAGATCGAAGATCTGGAACCCTTCTACCCCGACCGAATTGCTTCCCGGATCCTTGGGATGGGGGATGTGGTCAGCCTGGTGGAGAAAGCCCAGCAGGCGATCGATCAAAGAGAGGCCGAGGAACTGCGGTACAAGATCGAGTCTGCCAGTTTCACGTTAGCCGATTTCCTTGACCAATTCCAGCGGATGCGAAAGCTGGGGAGTCTGCAATCCATTGTGGAGATGATACCAGGCCTTGCGGGTCAGTTGAAGGATCAGGAGCTGGATGAAAAAGAATTGAAGCATCAGGAGGCCATTATTCTCTCCATGACCCCCGAAGAGCGGGAGAATTACCGAATCATCGGGCCTTCTCGAAGGAAACGAATTGCACGGGGAAGCGGAACGTCGGTATTCGAAGTGAATCAACTGCTAAAACGGTTCGAAAAGACGCGGTTGATGATGAAGAGGATGAGTCAGGACAAGAAATTGCAAGCCCAGATGTTCTCCCATTCCAGGGGATAATCGGATGGGACACCTCGACAGAACCCCAGATTTCTGGGTATAAATGGAACTCAAGTTCAGGAGGATAGAGTGAGCGTAAGGATCAGATTGAAACGGTTTGGGACCAATAAACGTCCCTACTATCGAATCGTGGTGATGGATTCCAGAACCAAAAGGGATGGTAAGGCTCTCGAGATAGTGGGTTTATATCATCCCATCGAATCGGAAGAGAAACAGGTTAGACTGGATACAGAGAAGATTCAAGCATGGCTCAAGCAGGGAGCGATTCCTTCGCCAACGGTAAAACGGATTCTCAACAAACACAACATCTTTCTAACCTAGGAAAGGAGCCACCGTGGAAAAAGAATTGGTTGCCTACATTGCAAAAGCTCTCGTGGATGAACCGGATCGGGTAGAGGTAAACATGATCGAAGGGGAAAAATCCACCATCCTGGAACTGAAGGTTTCTCCTAACGATATTGGAAAGGTCATAGGAAAGCACGGAAGAATTGCCAAGGCGGTACGAACGATCCTCAGTGCTGCTGCCACGAAAACCGGAAAACGGGTGGTGCTAGAAATCCTCGATTAATGGAAACCCTCGTCATCGGTATCCTGCAACGATCCCATGGGGTGAAAGGGTTCCTTCGAGTAAAGAGCCTTTCGGGAGAAACTACCCATTTTCAGCAGCTGGAATGGGTGTACATCCGTAAAGGCGGAAAGGATATCCGCTTCGAGGTTGAGGAGGTTAAGGTCAGCGGGAAGGATGTGTTCCTCAAACTCAAGGGAATCGATTCGAAAGAGGCATCCTTACCGTACTTATTGAGTGAAGTTGCGGTACCCAAAGAAAAGGCTTCCCCCTTAAAGAAGAATCAGTACTACTATGGGGACCTCTGTCAATGCACCCTGATCCACAAGGGAGAAGAGTTGGGGAGAGTGGTTTCAGTCGTGGAAAGTGGCGATTTTTTCCTTCTAGAGGCAAAGCTAACGAATGGGAAAACTGTACTGATCCCCTTCGTAGATGCGTGGGTGGGTAAAGTGGCCATCGACGAAGGAACGATCGAGCTCCGAGACACTGAGATACTGGAATGACGATCAAAATTCTAACCCTCTTTCCCCAGATCATTGAAACCTACTTCTCTACCTCCATCCCTGCAAGAGCGGTAGAGAAGGGGCTTATTGCCTACGAAACCATCAACATTCGGGATTTCGCCACGGATAAGCATCGGACCTGTGATGATGCTCCCTATGGAGG
>CALKLC010000095.1 GCA_937991975.1 uncultured Spirochaetales bacterium
TATGTCAGGAAGGGTATTGATGTACACCCCTTCTCCCAGGTTGGTGGAACCCATATTGAGGGAGGCTACCTGGGTGCGGGGTTCGTCTACAGATACACACCGTTCCTCCAAGGATAGGGACGAGACTCCACCGGTAGATCCCTGAATGAGGATATCCGATTCTTTTCGGATGAGGTCGAGAGTTTCTGAGTAGGTGGTAAGATCGGCAACCTGTTTTCCAGTCCTGTCCCGCACATGGAGGTGCACCATCGAGGCTCCTTCCTTCCAGCACGATACCACATCCTGCGCGATCTCTTCTGGAGTTAGGGGATTCCTGGTTCCTCTGGGAATGGGGTGGTCGATGTGGGCTACCGGAGCTACAGCTACTATTACTTTCTTTTTTAGAGCGTTATTCTTCAATAGGTTCGTCCCCGGGTTTTGCTGATCCATACCTCCCTCCTTCTCAACCATCTAATTAGTATGAAAATATTGTGTACAATATATCACACGAACGGCAAGTTGTCCATTCCAGGTATTGTGTCTATGGCTGGGAGCCTGAGTAACTATCCTTTGGCAGAAACCCACTCTCTCATAAAACGGTCACAACCATGTACAATTCCTGCACTTTCCGACGGGAACGTCCACGGCGGTCTGCTATGTCTTTGGTCCTGGGAAAATGGCAGAACAGATAAGTTCAATGTAGCCTCCTGGCGCGCTACATACACCCTGCCCCCTTTTCGATTGTTCCGCAGGGATACGCTGTGCTGTTGACCGTGGGTGGGGCGGCTCATATTTTGCATAGGCCCGATGGATCTGCGTAAACTCAGCGCCTACATGTTCTTCCAGCAGTGGTGCCAAAATTGTGGTGGGAGAGGGGAAGTAAATCTCATTCCGTGTTGCACTTCAGGGTATTCCCTCTCCCAACGCCCGCCCAAACAAGGGCTTGCAGAGCGAGAAAACTCATCTTCAAGACTGCATGTTTGACCACCACAATTTTGGCACCACTTAATGCTTTTCTTGCATCCCCCCTTCTTACTCGCACATGCCCAGCTTAAAAAACCTTTGACAAAATAATATTTTGTGTTTATGATATTGTATACATTATTTTTTATAGCAAGGAGGGGAGAACGGATAAAGAGTTTTCGTAAATAAGTTGGCCTAAGCAGATGGACAATGGCGACATGTCGAAAATCCTGCGTACATGGACCAGGAATGCCCTGAAAGAATCAGGCCGTGTGGCCATACACAGAGACGCAAGGCAATATAAGTGGTGCCCACAGGGTCCTGTCGTTCTGCAAAGAGATAGGAGAAACTTAAAAGTACTGGAGGGAAATAGGAATTGAATAAAAAGGTTAGAGATGTTGCATTTGGGGTATCGCCAGCGTACTTTTTTTCTCGATTCACTACGGATTTTACGATAGAGCAGATTGCCCTTGCCTTGCCCGACTTACGCTCGCTAGGCTTCGATGGATTTCAGCTTGAAATTTACCACCCGGATCGGCTCGGGGAATGGGAAACAAAGGGGGCTATGCTTGCATCCGCTGCCAGGAACGAAGGCCTTGTTCCCACCCAATTCGTGGGTCATTTTCTACTCCATGGCTTTGAATCGAGGGATGCCCTATGTTCATCCTTCGGAATCGATGAGATGAAAAGGTTAGTGGATATCCTTGGGTATTTTCCCGAGTGCAGAATAATCACTGTGCCGATCCCTGCATTCCAGGTTCAGAAGGGATCTATATGGAGCAGGAATGAGTACGAAGAGGCGTACAAGAGGTTGGTGGAAAAGATCGGTTTCCAGTTAGAGATTGCTGAAACAGCAGGGCTCCGGATGGCTCTGGAACTTGTCTCTTCTGGCCTTTTAGGGGGCATAGAAGGATTGTTGAAGCTGCGCTCTGTATTGGGAAGTACCACTCTGGGGTACAATTTCGACACAGGCCATGCCTTTAGCAGTAAGGAAATCTTGCCCTTGATCCCTGCCCGGCTCAGTCTCGATGGGTCTTGTCTCATCTATGGAACCCATTTGAAGGATAATTGGGGAACCGAGAACCTGGCGCTGACTCCGGGGCAGGGAGGGGTGCCCTGGGAAGATGTCCTCCACAATCTGTTTTTCGCAGGGTACGGTGGATCTCTGGATCTGGAGATCGTGTGTACGGAAGAAAACGTCGAAGAGGAATATCGGAGGGGCCTTCGCTTCCTCCAGAAAATGGTAGCAAGCCTTGCTCTGGAACAAGGGGCAGGACTTTCACCAAGATAAACCATTTGGTTAGAAGGAGAGATTCTTATGGTAAAACTAGCGATCATTACATCCTTTTTAGGAAAGACAAAAGACCGGTTCCACGAGTACAATGAACCCAAATCCCTGGAAGAAAAGTTCCGGATGTTGAAGGAAATCGAAGGAGCAACGGGAGTGGAAGTGGTGTATCCGTACGAGGTGGAATCGCCGGAAAAGACCCTGGCACTGGCCAAGAAGTATGGAGTAGAGTTCGCGGCTATCAATGTGAACATCAAAGCGGAACCGGAGTTCCGGAATGGAGGGATTACTTCGCCTGACAAAAAGATTCGGGACAAAGCGGTACGGTTCATGAAAGAGGCGAAGGATTTCGCCGAAAAAGTGGGGGCAAATAAGGTCACCTGCTGTCCTCTGGGGGACGGGTACGAGTTTGCATTCCAGAGCGACTACGCACAGGCCTGGAAGCGTTTGATCGAGACCTTTGGGGAAGCAGGAGCGTACAAGAGGAACATTCCCCTCTTCATCGAGTACAAGCCGAGCGAGACGCGGGGAACCTGCTATGTGGATTCAGCGGCCAAGGCCCTCCTCTTGATCAAGGACATCGGGGTAAAGGAGATGGGTGTTACAATCGATTTCGGCCACTCAACCTACGGGGGCTACACTCCTGCAGAAGAGGTAGCCCTGGTGGCTGAAAGCGGATACCCTTACTATATCCATATCAACGATAACGATGCGAAGTGGGACTGGGACTACTTCTGCGGTACGAAGCATTTTCTCTCCTACGCAGAGTTCCTCTACTACCTCAAAAGATACGGGTACAAGGACTTCTTCACCTCTGACACGAGCCCCACACGATGGGATATAAAGGGAACCTTCGAAGCAAACAACCGGATCACCCAGAAACTGTGGAAACTGCTGGACGAACTGGATGCGAAAGGATTCCAGAAACTCTTCGGTGGGGAGGACTACCTGGCTACGTGGAAGTTCCTGGAGGAGAATCTGTTTAGGTTGAAGTGACATAGTAGTTGCAAGTTATGAAGCAATTACGGCGCCCCAGTAGAGTCTATCTCCAATTTAGTCCCGCTTAATGGGGATCCTCATTCTGGGCTAAAGTGGAAGGCAGGCCAGGTCGCGGCGATTCACAAAAAAGTTAGAATCGCATTCTTAGGTCGGGATGTGTATTGCCCTCAATTAACCAACCCCCGCCTTTAATGAGGAGTATACCTAACTTTTTCTCGTTGTTTTTTACGTCGCGGCACACCCTTTGGCGGTTGTTAACTCAGATTCTATTGATGTTAACTAGAAGCCTTCCCTCAACTGCCTTCTGACGTAATAGAGCTGTCTCAGTGGGGTTTCTTTCTGAGTTAGTCCCGCTTAACGCGTTTCCCTGGTTCAGTTGTAGGTGGTGTGGTCTGTTTGGGAGTGAGGCTTTCGCGTTTTCGGTTGTTCCGCTCATCAGGCTCAGCTACCATATCGCCGGCGTCTATTACCGCTACCACTCTGGCAGGCTCGGATAGCCGAATTCCCGTGCGATAGATTACTGGCGTTCCACGAAGAACGAGAGAAAATTTCGGATCTACTTCTGCGATAGGGACTGAGACTACTTTCTTACCGTCTACCTCGACTTCCAGGCGGATGGCCCGCTCGTCTCTATTATTATACCGTACCCTGTCCAGCCAACCTGGCCCGTTGTTGACAATAGTCACAACGACCCGATTATCCTGCGAGACCGCCACAATTTTCGCACCACTTACTGCCGAATAGACAATTGACAAAACAAAGAATGTATGCTTAATATTGTATACAATATATGG
>CALKLC010000096.1 GCA_937991975.1 uncultured Spirochaetales bacterium
TAGTAGGGACACTGGGGGTTGGGGCAGAACTCGGGGTAGAGAATAGGGTCAGGCATCCGAAGAACCTCCTATCCCCTACTACAGAACAAGGAATATAGTTGCTTCAAAAAAACTCGACAAATAACAATTTTGGCACCACTTAATAAATCTTTCACTTCACCCCCACTCCCCCCACAAACACCCCGCCATCAGGGCGATACAGTTCGACGAATGTGAAACCAGCTTTTTCAATCGTGCTCAATGTATCCCGGTTCAGATGGCATCCCGAAGCGATTCTACGCCAGGCTGGGGTGATACGATCGAAGAGGGTAGCGGTGCATGGATCATTAGGACGCACATGTTCGATAAAAATCAGCTTTCCGGAGGGTCGCAAAACTCGATACACTTCGCTCATGCCTTTCAGCGGATTTTTTACCGAACAGAACAATAGACTCACCACTACCGTGTCGAAAGTTCCGGAAGCAAAGGAGATGTGTTCCACATCTAAAGCGTCCCATTCCAGGGGAGGGATCACAGGAGAACCGCCTGGAACTGCATTTCTTTCTCGCACTCTTTTCTTTAATTCTTTCAACCGCCTTTGCACTATCTTTCTGAATGAAGGGTCATTCCCTTTTAAATCGGTAAGTATAAGTTTCTGGATAGCCTCCCAGCGATAGTAGGAAAGGTTTACTCCGGTACCCGCTCCGATCTCCAGTACCGAACCAGCCGCTTTTCCGATAAGGGTTGACCGCAGGCTTGAAAGGATAAAGTGCTCCAGCGGAGCCATGAACAAGTCATAGGGAGAATGAATTCCACCCTTCAGCCGATACGGGATCACCCGGAAGTTCCGTTTTGTTTCAAGCATTTCACTATATGAGCAATGTTCGCGCTGAGGGCATCCATGGTTGCAAATCCTTCTGTGTCTTTCTCCACTTCTCCCATTTCGCGGCCAATTCCCAGATTCCAGTAGGTAGATCCGGCAACGTACATGCCCCCGATCAGGAAGAAATGGTTGATGGTATCGAAGGCATGGATCGCACCGGCTCGTCTCATCATCACCACCGCGGCCCCCACCTTTCGTGTAAATAGATTATCGTTCGCCCGTGCTACGTACCCAGCGCGGTCGATGAGGGCTTTCGTTTCGGATGTTACATCGGCAAAATAGGTGGGGGAACCGATGATGATGGCATCCGCTTCGATCATCTTTGCCAGAATGGCGTTTAGATCATCCGTTTCGATGATGCATCGCTTGTTCTTATTCTTGTAACAGGATCGGCAGGCGGTGCATCCCCGCAGAAGAGAACCTCCCAACTCGATCAGTTCTGTGTGGAACCCTTCCTTTTGAAGGCCTTCCAGCACGCGCTCCAATAACCGAGCGGTATTACCTCCCTTGCGGGCACTGCCGTTGATGGCAATAGATCGATAGCTCTGTGTACTCATGGCATGAGATCCTTCATCTTGCTGGCAAACTCTTCGAAATAAGCTACAATTTGATCTTCAAGTTTATCTTTTTCAGGATCCACCTCCGCAGCTTCCCGATCGAACCATTCGGCAATTCTGGCAAGACCTTCCTGAAAACTCACCTCTGCTTTGAAATTGGGAACTACGGTTCGAATTTTGCTGTTGTCGAAGACCCCTGGATAGGTTTTTTCGAAAAAGAGGTGGCTGCAGAGGGACGGAGCCGCCTGCATCAGTAGTTCACTCGGCACATGAACGATTCGGGGCTCTTTTCCTATGATTCTTCCAAACTCCAGATACAGGTACTCCCATCGATGAATCTCGTCGGCCGTGGCATGGTAAGCCTGACCAAAGGATTTCGGATTCCCCACGACCCCCGCATATGCCTTCGCCAGATCCTCCACGAAGGTGAATTGCCAGGGAGTGGAACCATCTCCGAACATAACCAACGGTTTATCGTTACGAATACGGTAGAGGATCCCATAGTTCTGACGAAGTACTCCGATATTCGCGGCCCCGATCCCATATGTAAGGGAGGGGCGGATCACTGTTACAGGCAGACTTCGTTTTTCCACTTCAGCCCATATGTACCGTTCCATTTCCGCTTTGTTGAAGGCGTAGGGAAATACAGGGTTATCGAACAGTTCCTCTGCATCTTCCCTTGTGGGTAAGGTATGGTAGGGCCGCTTATAGGCAGCAATACTGGAAGTGATAATGATATGGCCGGCCCGTTCCGGAAACACACGGAGAGTCTCTTCCGCATCCTTACGGTTGAAGCAGATCATGTCGATCACCGCATCGAAGGTTTCCTTTCCCAATCCCTGTGCCAGTCCCCCTTCCGCGTATCGATCCCCCACGATGACCCTTACCTCCCGGGAAAACGGGATACTCCGCTTCCCCCGATTGAAGAGCACAACTTCGTGATTCTTCTCCAAGAGTCGTTCTACAATAGCCCGGCTGATCACACCGGTACCGCCCAGAATTAGAATTTTCATGGTATTTACTTTACCTTGAAAGATAGATTCCTGCAAGTTCACAGACAATCCGGTCCAGTGTTTCCCGAAACCGATTCGCCTGCAGAGTCAGATAGTGTCGTACCAATTCACGATCCCCTTCGTCCAGCCGGGGATCCTGCAGGTACTGTACCCGAGAAAGTCCTGGTATGGCTTCCTGTTCGAGGGCAAAGTCCTGGTTGTAACTTTCCTTTTCTGTGTAATAGAGACGATTCAATAGTTTGATGCTTCGTAACAGCCGGAGGAGGGTCCCGTGTGCGCCTTGTGTACCCCCGCCGTATGCAGAATCATCCCTTGCAGGGAGATCCGTACCCTGCGCAGGACTTTTCCATTCGATGCACCACTTCTGGTAAATGTTCTTGAAATCCACCCACCCATTTAAAAGGGAAGAAAGGGAAAACGACGAATCCCCTTCCCGTGCTAAATCAGTAAGACGTGATTCGATTTCGTGCAGCAGGCTTTCGGGTTTGAAGAGCCTTTCCGGCTGTGTTGCCAGTCGATACGTAGCGAGGGCATAGATCTTCCCGTCCTGCAGGAGAATCTCCGGATCGTGGTACTGTGGCAGATCATGTTCCGTGTGCCACCAGGTGCTCATAAAGGAGTTCGCTGTAGAGTCCGGATGATGGGGAGGCAGAGTGGAGGACCATACGAAGAAGGAGGAAACTCCGATGTTCTGAAAAGACTGGTCCCATCCCCGCACGGGTCTAACATAGAAGCCTGTTTGCCCCGTGATCTCATGAACGATGACTTTAGCGGCATCTACCAGTTCCGGTCCTGAGGCAAGACGAGTGTAATCGGTGGCACCACGGAGTCCCGGCATATCGAGATTGATGTATCCCATGCATCGATTCCAGAGGTCCTGAAATCGGGTACAGGCGTACGCGGCTGATCCGGCATACCGCCCGTTGGAATGGCCGCTCCAGAATACGGCTCTTACAGGATACCTGAGTTCGGATGCGTGTGTTTGGAGAACCTCCAGGATCTCCAGGACAAGCGCGTTGCCCGTCCCGTTATCCGTGGCGCCTTTGTACCAGCTATCCAGATGGCAGCCCAATAGTACATACGGAAGGGAGTCATCCTTTGGGCCTACCTCTGCTTCCAGCTGAGGGATTCGATACCAACCCATTTCCACGACTGTACACACTTCACCCTCTACCTGCGCACCTCCTCCACAGAGGGATTTCAACTCCTCCCCCTGTTTCTGGCTAATCACCAGAATGGGAAGGCTCGTATAGTACCGAAGCTGGTCCGGACTCGGAACACCCCAGATGAGGTCGTTGATCCCCTCATGGATCCACTCTTCCTTTCCCGACCAGACTTGAATCGAAGCAACAGCACCCCGTCTCTCCAACTGCAACACCTGTATGGGATTCAAAATAGGACTACAGATAATACATCCCTCCAGATCACGTTGCCACTTTTTTTCCAGCAGGTGGAAAAGGAGCGGATCTCGAACCAACTCTCCAGGATCGATCCATCGGAGAATCCCCTGCCGGGGGGAGCTTCCCGTTTCTCCCGAGAAGCTTCGAGTTTTTGCAGGGATTTTTCGGGGTACTCCACCATACATCACTTTAAGTTCTGCCTGTACGGGATTACTCAACAGAACCGCGTACCGGTCAATTGAATACCGAATGCCACTCTCTGTGAGGACCTCTTCGATGTACCGTACTGCCTCCTCCTCCCCCCTGCTTCCCGAAAGGCGATCGAAAGAGGCAATCCGTGAAAGATGAGTTTCTATACGGTCGAGTTGTAAGGCACCAAGTATCCGTTTTTCCTCTGGACTCAGCATGGCAATGGCTGTACCCTCCGCACATACCCCCTCGTGAGGTCCACTCTCTTAGGATCTAGGCAGTTTTACCCTCTTGAAAGCTTCCACAAACTCTGCGATGTACGCCGCTGTTCCCTCGAGCATTTCCCTGCCCCACTCAGGAGTTGCCTGGTTCGGAGGCCGGGGGCCGAACCATCCGGAGGGTACTACGTGAGGAACTTCCCTTGCCACCCGGATCGTTCCTTTCCCGAATTGGACGGTGTTCAAATAGACGGTTTTAAGTTCCTTGGACAGATCCTCGGCCGTTCCCGACATTGCATCTTCCAGATGTACCCAATCCGGATGAATAGCCATGAGGGCTGCGGTTTCCTGCGCGTCCGCGTGTCCCCCTTTCCATTCCTCCTTCAGCTGGGGAGCCAGCACCCACCAATCGATCACCGCGGCCAGCCCCCCCTTCTGGTAGAACTCGAGGGCTACCGTATCCAGGGCAGGGTCGTTTCCCCCATGTCCATTGAGAAAGATCAATCTTTTCAGCCCGTGGCTCAACACGGAAAAAGCAATGTTTCGAACCACTTGCAGGAGTCCCTCCAGCCCAATATTGATGGATCCAGGGAACTTCATGTGGTGGGGGCATACCCCGTAGGGCAGAACAGGTAGAATTAATACATCCACCTTCTGTTCGATCATCCTGCAGAGGTGCTCCGGTACAATGTAATCTGTCCCCAGCGCCATGTGGCTCCCATGATTTTCCACACTTCCCAGGGGGAGGATCCCCACCTGGCAACGATCGATCGCCTCGGGGATCCTCTTCCAGCTCAAGCTAGCCCATTGCATGATAAAGCCTGCTTTTAATCGAAATGTCGGGCAAGGACTGCCTCAGCCGGCGGCTTTGTAAACTGGCTGACCACAACCATCACGACCAGGGCAAGGAGGGCAGAAATAATCAGCGGGTGGAAGCCGAACGCCCAGCTCTTGTACTTGAACTGGATCAGGAGCATGAGAGTCATTCCCGCAACTACAGAAGCGATAGCACCG
>CALKLC010000097.1 GCA_937991975.1 uncultured Spirochaetales bacterium
TGAAACGATACTTTCCCCGAAAGAATCTAAGGACCTGTGGGACGGTTACCTTTTCGAGCTTAAACCGCTCTATCCCTGAGTTCCCTTTTTACGGACCTCTTCGACCTTCCGGCTGATCTTGTTCCAGATACCCGAAAGACCCATCGCCTTTTTTGCTTCGGAGAGGGTCTTCTTCGCTTCCTCCCGCATAACCATGGTGCCGTCGTAGATTACCTCGTCCACGAACCCCTTGCGAGCCTCAAATTCGGCTCGTTTTTCCCTGATTGGATCGAGAAACGCATTGAGGGCTTTGGCCAATTTTTCCTTCACTTCTACATCTCCCACTTTGCCGGCACGGTACCTTCCTTTAAGGTCTTCCACTTCTTCCTGATCGGGGTTGAAGATCTCATGGTAGATGAATACAGGGTTTCCCTCTACTTTTCCCGGGATATCCGCCCGAATTCGATTGGGATCCGTATACATGCCCATCACTTTCTTTTCTACAGTTTTGCGGTCGTCGGACAATAGAATGGCGTTATTGAGAGATTTCGACATCTTTGCCGCACCATCCGTTCCCACCAAAGTGGGGACATCCCCTAACAGGACATCCGGTATGGGGAATACCTCTCCATAGAGATTGTTGAACCTGCGGGCAATTTCACGGCAAAGTTCCACATGGGATTCGTTGTCCTTCCCCACGGGTACGAGGTGTGCCTTGGGCAGCAGGATATCAGCCGCCTGCAGGACAGGATACCCTAGAAGACCAAAGGGCATCTCTGCCAGGTTTGCCGATTTGGCCATGTCTTTCAAACTGGGGATCCGTTGCAGGCGAGGTACGGTAACTAACATTTCGAAGATGAGGTTGAGTTCGTACACTTCATGCACAGCGGATTGAAGGTAGATCACTGATTTCGAAGGATCGATCCCGCAGGCAAGATAATCCAGCACCATCTGCCGGGCGTTTTCTGTTATAGCTGAAATATCCTCCGCAGAGGGACGGGTGGTAAGAGTATGGAGATCGGCAATAATGAAAAAACATTCGTACTCGTCCTGAAGACGTACCCGGTTTTTAAGCGATCCTACATAATGGCCCAGGTGAAGCTTTCCCGTCGGGCGATCCCCCGTCAAAATTCGTTTGCGAGACATACATTCTCCCTTTCTTTAATGTCTAAACTCTGACTATCGTAGATCCCTCAGGTCTGCCAGAGGGGTTCCATCATCATCTTCGGAAGATCTCTTCCCTGCTCCTCCAGATTTATAGTCCAGATACCTCAACAAAAAGGCTCCCACAGCTCTATCTGCCTTGTTGAGGGACTGTTTCAATCGCTCCGCCACCGAGGTGAGAGATTTGGCATCCACGGCATCGAGGGGAGCAAACACATAGTCTATCCCACGTCCTTTCATACGCTCCTCCCTTCTAGATGTCAAGATTGGCTTACGTCCTCATCCGATCCTGGAGATTTCTTCCCGCTTCCCAATAGAATCGCAATTGGGTGTAGGTAGGGTATATTCTCGCACGTGATCTTCAATGCTACCGTGAGGGGTACGGCAAGGAACATCCCGGCGATCCCCCAGATCCAACCCCATACAAGAAGAGAAAAGATAATTACCACGGGACTTAAGTCCAGCTGATCCCCTAACAGCTTGGGTTCCACCAGATTTCCCATGATCTGTTGCAACATCGTCAGAAAGACCAGCACTACCCCTACTTCCGTCATGGAAGGATAGTACTGCAGCCCAACGAAACCCACGGTAACGATCGTGATAAGTATGGATCCAAGGCTGGGGATGAAATTAAAGAAAAAAGTAAGAACCGCCCAGAGGATAGGAAAATCGATTCCATAGATCACAAAGAATACAAGCACCCCTAACCCCGTCACAAAGCTGATCAGGAGTTTAATGGAGAGAAAACGAGTGATCTGAACAGCCGTATGGTTGAAGATCCGGAATATCCGGGTGGTCATTCGGGATTGAAAGGCCCGCAATACTTTCGTCTTTGTGTAGGGACGTTCCAGAAGGAGGAAGATGAGGAAAAGAATGAAAAGAATCAGGCCGGCGATGAAATCCATAAAACGGCTGGAAAGAGATAGCAGGTAGGTCCCCACTAATTGGGGAATCGGTACCTCGGTAGTTTGCGAAGGAAGACTGAAGAACCGAATCCAGGGTTTCAATATCCCCTGTAATTTATTCATATATCCTGGCATCTGCCGATAAAGTGTAGAAACACTCGAGTAAAAGAATATACCTACCAGGAATCCAAAACCGAGAATCAACATGATCAGTACAGCGATCGCAATGCTGCGGGGAAGCCTTAAGGATCGCTGGATGGCATCCACTGCAGGAATTACCACAAAGGAGGCAAGAACAGCCGTAACGAAGGGTAACACCACCTGAGCTGTAATATGAAGAACTGCTCCGGTGGCAAACACTGTGAGTATCGCAATCAGGCTTGTAGAAATTCGATCGATTTTCATCCGGTATCCCTTCTACCTTACTAAAAGTTCATTAAATACGCAAGAACCTGGAGTCCTTGACAAAAGATCGAAATTTGTGCAACTTTTTACCGCACAGACGAGGTGGATGTAGCTCAATGGTGGAGTCCCAGACTGTGGATCTGGTTGTTGCGGGTTCAAGTCCCGTCATCCACCCTCACCACCGAGGATCGTGGTGCTCCGCTTGCGGATTCATCCGGCAAGGGAGAGGGGTAAGCGCCCGTAGCTCAGCTGGATAGAGTGCCGGACTTCGAATCCGTCGGTCGCAGGTTCGAATCCTGCCGGGCGTATACACTTGGGCCGTTAGCTCAGCTGGTAGAGCAGCAGACTCTTAATCTGCGGGTCGAAGGTTCGATCCCTTCACGGCTCAGAGGAAACGGGGGAATTGACAGATCCTTCGATTCCTGGATATCATCTGCGAGAGTGGTGAAACTGGCAGACACGCCAGACTTAGGATCTGGTGCCTTATGGCGTAAGGGTTCAAGTCCCTTCTCTCGCAATGGCTAGGCACTGTATGCCGCATTGCGAACGCAAACGCCATTGGGAAGGGGTGCAGTACGCGCGGGAATAGCTCAGTTGGTAGAGCTCCACCTTGCCAAGGTGGATGTCGCGGGTTCAAGTCCCGTTTCCCGCTAATTCATCGCAGGCGGTCCGGCAACCCGGGTCGCCTTTTTTTTTAAATCCATGGAGGAGGGCTAGAGGTGGTCCACGAAAAAGAAATTCAGCATGTAGATGAAACGTCCCAGGTAAAACTACGCATTACAGTCAAGAAAGAGGAAGTAAAAGCAGAGTACGACAAGCTACTCAAGAACTATGCAAAA
>CALKLC010000098.1 GCA_937991975.1 uncultured Spirochaetales bacterium
CCGGGGAGGGGCACGGAGGACCGCAACGTGAATCGGGACAGAGCGATCATCCCCAGTAGGGTCAGCGCTTTGAAAGCCCCCAGCCGCAAAGCCCCCAGGGTTATGGGAAACGTCCCCAGGTAGACTAGCACCTGTCCCAGGGGAGTCAGAAGGTTTGCAGCGACAATACCGAAAAAAGCTACCAGGTTCGGAACAGGCCTGATTCGTTTTCCGCTAAGGGCTGTGCAGAGAAAGTAGAATCCTGTTAAAAGCCCCCTGGCCAGGAGAGATCCTGTGAAAAAGAAGGGAGGGAGGCTCAATACCCCCGCCAGGAACAGGGTTCCAGGCGAAAGGTTATAGAGGAAAAAGGTTTGGAAAATAGTTCCAAACGGCTTTGGAGACTTTTTGGGGTGTGACGAAATCCCTTCATTTTCAAAATCTCCTTGATTATTAGTGGCTTCGGCGTCCACCGGGTCTTTCATGGGGGAGTTCATGGAGTGATTGTATGAAGAAAAGAAGGCGGTTTCTGAGAGGGAAAGGGCGATCCATCCGAGGAAAATGCCTGTCACTATACCCAGGGCAAGAAAGGGAGGCCCGATGAGCCAGGCCCCTTCACCGAGGAGAAAGTAACGGGCCAGGAGGATCTGCACGATATTACTGGACAGAGCCCCCATTACGCTGATTCCAATGAGGGATAGGTATCGGGCCGGGAGGAAAGAAAAGATCGTCATGGTGATCCCGCTTGCGAGGGATCCTGCTGTAGAAAACACGAAAATGTACGAGAACAATGTTCCGTTCACCAGGGCCTGTCCAAAGATCTTTAACCCCACGAGGGCAAGGATGAAGCGGGGTGACTCCACCCGTAAAGATAGAAGGATGGGCAGATTCGCAAGGCCTAGCCGAAAAAAGGGGAGGGGCTTGGGGATTAGGAATTCAATCGTAGAAAGGAACAGGCAGAACGCGCCATTCAGGGCAAGCTTTTCGTCTCGTGTCGAAAAAGGGCCTTTGTTCATCAACACTCTACCCAAAGGGATCGGTTTTGGTTGCCCGTTATATGATCTTGAACATCAATGTCTGGCTCAGAACGTACTGGCATCTACCTCTTCTCCTGATTTATCTGGTTTTGCCTTTCCCTGTACCCGAATGAATACCCGGTTGGGAAGACAGGCCACCCATTCTCCATTCCGGGAGATCTTTCCCATGTGGATGCAGATCTTGTCACGGCAGGGGGAATCTTCCACAAAAGCAACGCCATCTTTAATGTGAACGTGGGTAAGGCCAAGAGGGCCGGGAATCTCGACTTCCTGTTCCTTCGATAGGGGATAGATCCACACCTTCGATTGGTTCTGAATGTAGAGAACCCCCTCTCCCCCTCGATCCGCATACGCATGAAAAGAAAAAGCGCCTAATACGGCGATGCTGATAAGAATGGCTCCTATATCGAGGACACGGATCCTTTGCCTGATCGAGGGTCCTGGGAGCTGACTGCCTCTATCGATGCCCGATTGAGTTCTCTTTCTTTTCCGGAGGGGCTGGCCGCCTGAACAATCGTCCTTCACCTAATGAATAGCCTCCCACATGCTTTTAAGTGGTGCCAAAATTGTTGCGCTCTCCCATATGGCTGCATAGAGCGATTTTATCTTCGAAGGTTGTACACCAGGTGGAACCCCTCTTTCCAGAGGGTACTGCGTAAAAGGTCGGAGAGCAATACAAACAAAAATCTCCGTTTGTAGCAGAGAACGGTCTAGGTGTAGGTGCGGATAGGGACGCGTTCACTGGGTGTAAACAGGGTCACCCTCTCTGGATGCGATCGGAATTGGTAGAGATAGTGCACTTATATTGTTTTACAATTTTACAGGTCTGTGACCTCTACCCACTTCCGGGTTTTCCAGCTCTCCATCCCCAATTCTGCCAGTTGAACTCCCCTGGCTCCTTCCTTCAGGTTCCAGGGGAATGGATCGTTCTGCGCGTAGTGGCGGAGGAACTTTTCCCACTGCACCTTGAAGGCGTTATCGTAAGGATCCCGGGTAGGGATCTTAGCCCAGTTTTCGTAGTAATCGATGGGGCTGTCGATATCCGGGTTCCATACAGGTTTCGGTGTCATGGCTTCACTCTGGATCCAGCATTCCCTTAAGCCGGCAACTGCGGTCCCATCCGTCCCGTCCACCTGTAGGACCAAAAGATCATCCCGCCGAACCCGCACATCCCAGGAACTGTTGAACTGGCAGATGATCCCGTTCTTAAGCTCGAAGATACCGTAGGCTGAGTCATCCGCCGTACAGGAGTATTCTTTGCCGTTTTCGTCCACCCGTTTGGGTATATGGGTTGCTCCCAGGGCAACGAGGGATTTGATTTCACCGAAGAGATTGTCGATCACGTAGCGCCAGTGGCAGAACATGTCGATCATGATCCCGCCGCCATCCTCCTTCCGGTAGTTCCAGGAGGGACGCTGGGCAGGCTGGTGGAAGCCGTCGAACACCCAGTACCCAAACTCCCCCCTCACCGAGAGGATTCGGCCAAAGAAACCCGTGTCGATCAGGTATTTCAATTTCAGTAGGCCGGGCAGCCATAGCTTATCCTGCACTACCCCGTGTTTTACCCCTTTCTGTTCCGCGGCTCGGTACAGATCCATAGCCTCCCGGGTGCTGGTAGCGGTCGGTTTCTCGCAGTAGATCGCTTTCCCCGCCTGGATCGCCTTCATTACCGAGGGGTACCGCAACTCGGTTACCTGGGCATCGAAGTAGATCTCATTCCGGGGATCCGAGAGGGCTGTATCGAGATCCGTTGTATACTCTTTTACATCATACTGGGTGGCAAGGGCCTTGAGTTTACCTTCGTTCCTCCCTACCAGAACAGGTTCCGGCACCACCACATCCCCGTTGCTGAGGCGAACCCCTCCCTGTTTTCGGATTGCCAGGATCGATCGAACCAGGTGCTGGTTCGTTCCCATACGACCGGTTACTCCATTCATCAGAATGCGGACAGTTTTTTCCATGACTTCTTTTCCCCCCGTCTCTAAGTAGATAGTGAACTATTTCTACACATGATCCTTGTAGGCCTTGACAATAAGGTTCAAATATTCCTGCTGATCCATGTTCCAGTACCGGGTGGAGAAGATTTCCACCTCGATGAAGCGGGTGAAACCGTTCTTTTCCACTTCCCGACGGATCCCTGGAATATCGATGCAGCCCTCCCCCATCAACCCCCGGTCGTTCAGAAAGTCGGTGGTGGGGCTTTTCCAGTCGCACACGTGGAAGGCGAATATTTTATTGTTTCTTCCTGCCCTTTCCAATTCCCGGTTTAAATGGGGATCCCACCACAGGTGATACACATCCACGGCAATTCCCAGAAGCGGATGTTCCACTTCCCGGCAGAGGTCATTCGCCTGTTCCAGGGTGACGATAGCGGAACGGGTATCGGCATACATGGGGTGTAAGGGTTCGATGGCAAGCTTTAGATTCACCTCTTCTGCCAGCGGAAGGATCGCTTCCAACCCCCGGCGGATTTGAAGACGGGATTCCGTAAGACTCTGGCCAGGATGCGCGCCCGGCACAATCACAAGGAGGGGCGAGCCTAATTCTGCAGATAGGTGGATGAATGCTTTGTTGTCATCGATGCGGGCCTGCCGTTCTGCTTCACTTAGGGCAGGGAAGAATCCACCCCGTACCGTAGCCACGATTGAAAGGCCAGCCGAACGAATCCGATCTCCTATTTTCGCGGCACTTCGGCCATCCAGTGCGTCCCTCCAGACAGATATCCCTTTTACCCCTGCCTGCGCGTATCCCTCGATCGCTTCCTCGATGGGCCAGGGCTTGGTGGTAATCGTGTGGATGGCGAGGCGATTCGTGTCTTGCATCATACCGTGTCTCCTCTTTCAACGAGTGTCGATTTTCACGAAGAATCGGTAAGGTTCTCCGGAAGCTCTTCCATCTGAATCACTGGTCAGAATGCTTCTAAGATACACTGCCAATTCAAGCAGGTGATAGTCCCCCCACATGCAGGATTCCCCGTGGGGGACCTTCGCGCCTGCAGGTACATAATCCCATCCGTTGGGACGGTGGTACACAGCGTGGAGGAGGAGACCCTCATGGTGGGGGCGCTGGGAAAGGTACGGCTCTTCCATCAGGGTAAGGGCTGTACGGAGCCCTGCGCGGAGGTAGAGACCTCCCGGCGAATCTTTCTCTGAAAATCCAGCTGGCCACTCATTCCCAGAAAATACAGGGGGGGAAAGGGGCAGGGATCGGGAGCTCGAGCGATGCCGTTGAGGATCTGGCTGGGCTTTTGCTGTGTCTTCCTCCTCCATCTTTTGAAGAAAGAACCACAGCCTCAGGAGGCCCTGCGCCGCAATAGCAGCCGCAGAGGAGTCTACCGGTTCGTAGGGATTGGTGGGATCTGCCGGACGGTTCAAGTCGAGATGATGGAGGTTGGGAGCACCTGTGTCCCAGTAGGGGATCCCATCGGGCGGGGTGTTCTGCAGATAGAAATCCGCTGTGGCTCTGGCCACCTCGAGAAAACGCTGGATCACCGATTGTTTCGTAGGAAAGTAGGGAAGGTGGAGAGTCGAGATCTCTTCTTCGGTGAGGGTTTGCAGGAACTCCAATTCTTCAGCGAATCCAAGAAGAACCCAGGCGAGTCCCCGGGTCCAGGTGCTGAAGGGAGAGTATCCCTGCTGGGTAGAGGGATTCCGAAAAGCTCCGTTTACAGGATTAAAAATCGCTTCGTGGGCAGTCCTTCCCCGTACATCCCACTGGTCCCGTCCTGTGCCATGGTACACAATGTACCGGGCAGTAGTTTCCGCATGCTGGAGGAGACGGCGCAGGAGGTTGATCCTTACATCCTGCTCTTCCATCAGGACCTGCCCCAATAAGTAGGCCTGGGCAAGTGACCGGAGAGACCGAATCGTATCGGCAAAGAGGGATTGGGGGCCATTGAAAGAGTAGATATACCCCAGATCTCCGGGAAGGTCCTTCCAGCGGGATGCCTGGACTGCTCCGGAAACCTGTAAAGCCAGCCGGTAGTACCGTTCCTCCCAGGGGTTTTCAGGAATCTTCCCTTTTTGCATCAGCCGGAGAAGGTTCCCATAGGTGCTGATATTGTTAAACCCGTGGTCGTGAACGCCCCGGTGGGTCAGGTGAACCGCCATGTACTTCAGGGTACTGTTCCGGCCGTACTCCAGAAACCAGGGTTCGCCCATAACTTCGTACACCAGGAGGGGCATGCCGAACTGGAAGCCCTGAGTCCACTCGGTCCATCCCTGGGATGTATACATTCCCTGCCTGGTAAAAACGGGAGCCCCATCCTTCGGGTCCCACCGCCTGGATAAGAGTTTTATTTTTTCACTTGCCTGCAGGACGGTTTTTTGGATTCGTTTTTCCAGTTCCTCTCGCTGCATATGGGAAAAGGTTTGAACCGAAGTATCGATCATATAGAAAACCTCCTACCCAAACCCTAAACGAGGCGATACCAGGAAGTGCACAGGAAGTGCAGGGGGGTGTGTTATGTGAGCGCTTTCAGAGTCTGGACACATGGAACCCCCCGTCCACGTGGATCACGCTTCCCGTGGAGAAGGGGAAGTCTCCTTCGAGGAGGCTCCGTACCGCCTTTCCCACATCCTCGGGGGTTCCCCATCGTTTTTGGGGAACAAGGCCCTGTTCGATCAGGGGATCGTACTTGGCCTTTACTGCACTGGTCATGTCTGTGGCCATAATCCCGGGGCGAAGCTCATACACCTGGATGCCCGCTTCAGCCAATCGGCTGGCCCATAGTTTCACGGCCATGGCCAGGCCTGCCTTGGACACACAGTACTCCCCCCTCTGGGTAGAGGCTGTATCCGCAGAAATAGAGGTAACAAAGACGATCTTGAATCCCCCGGAAATCCGTGAGAGAAGGCTTTCCTTCACCCACCTGCGTGCAACCTGTTGCGTAAGGAAGTAGGGTCCCTGAAGATTCACCCGTATCAGTTCCTCGAAGGATTCCTCCGACGCTTCCAGGATATCCGCCCGAACCCTCGGTGCAATGCCCGCGTTGTTTACCAGGGCATCTATCTGGCCGAAGGCGTTCCATACCTCAGCGACGAGCCTTTCACGATCTTCCCGTTTCCCGATATCAGCCTGGAAGATCTCGAAGCGCTGTTCCGTAGAGGGTGCTATATCCTTGCAGAATTCTTGAGTTTCCTCCGCGGCTTTTCGATTCCCCGCGTAGTTGATGCCTACGGAAAACCCTCCCTGGGCCAGCGCAATTGCGATACCCCTCCCCAGGCCTCGACTCGCGCCGGTCACCAGGGCTACTGGATGAACTTTCGTGTCCATGCCTGCCCCCTTTCTTCATACAAGTTAACACAAGGGTCTCTCACAGCTTGCATTTTTTGTTGCATGCAATTTTGAAATAAGTATGGAATGGTTTTGGAAATCTGTCAAGAGGGTTTTACCCAACATACGGTTTTACCCAAAAATTGGTGTGTACGTACAGAACACGGATGACGGTACAGATCCTCTGTGAAATAACAGGAAGGCGATTGTGTTCAAGCAGTGTTAATATTGATGACTCTGGCGAAGCGTATTACGGATTTAGTGGATCGATAGTTTGGAAAAAGTTGAAATCTTGAAAATCTTTCGTGTTTCGAGTGTAAAAGATCGTGACGCCATGAGCTTTCAACGTAATCGCCAGAACAGCATCGAAGAGGCGATGGGGAGGAAAGGAGGGGTTCCTTAATACAGAAACTAGCTCATCCATGAACTCTGGCTCCCAGGCACAATGAAGCCAACCGGATTGCTCCCGATACCATTGGATAACCTGCGTGGCTTCTATGGTAGATAAGGGGTGTTCTAGAACTTTTGGATTCCGTAACAACGTGTAGAGTTCAAACCACACCTGGTCAGCAATGACCCACTGTTCAGGATTCAGAAGGGCCGATTCGATGATTTCATAACTTGCTTTATGTTCGCTGCAATCCTGATTGATACCGTAGAATAAGATGTTCGTGTCCAGGCTGTTCATCTGTCCTGTGACCTATTATAGGCTAATTCCCTGAACTCCTCTGCATGTACAAGAATTTTCCCGCATGAATAAACAGGAGGGGTTCCTTTCCCCCCAAAGGCTTCGCCCTGCCGGCTGAGCCAATAATCAACAGCTAAACGTATCAGTTCACTAACCGGACGGTCTTTTTTCTTCGAAATCTGGCGCAGTTTACGGAGTTGCGGTTCAGGGAACAGGATTTGCATTTTTCGCATGTATACATATTATACATGGATAGAATATCCTGTCAAGTATCATACTTCATAGGTAAAAACAGGGATAGTTCTAACGTAAAAGGCAGCACCCCTGCTCTTTTGTCTTTCCATTGGTTGTCATATGCAGGTAAAAGGTGGATATTTTCCTCTATGAGTCTCATTGCGTTAAAAAGGGTAGATCTGTTCAAAACCGTTCCTGCCCAGACGCTGGAGGTGTGGCTAAAAGGGTATACTCCCCTCCGGCGGGATTATCGAAAAGGGAGCATCCTCCTTTTACAGGGGAAAGAGTACACGGACCTCTGCTGCATCCTGTCCGGGGAGGTAAGTGCGGAGATTCAGGACTACAGCGGTAAGGTTCTAAAGGTGGAAACTCTCAAGGCCTGCGAGGCGATTGCCACTGCCGTACTGTTTTCACCCGATCGACTTCTTCCTGTCACTGTGACAGCTCAGACCGATGTGATTACCCTATGGATTCCCAGAAAGGAGATTCTCCGGCTCTGCGGGATGAGCCCCGATTTTTTGGAAAAACTTCTCCGCGATATGGGAGCCCGGCTTTCCTTTCTTGCGCAAAAGATCCGGTTTCTCCAATTCAATACGATCCGAAAGAAAATCGCTGAGTACTTGCTGATGCAACTCCGCGACCAGGGGAAACGCACGCTGCGGTTGCCTCACACGCGGGAGATGCTTTCGGAAATGTTCGGTGTTACTCGCCCAGCCCTATCCCGGGTGTTTTCTGAACTCTGCAAAGAGAGAGTAATTTCTGCTGAGGGCAAGATGATCCAGGTTCTGGAGCCTGCCCGTTTGCGGGCGATGGCAGAGGAGGAGGGTTGAGGCCAACGCGAACGTCTAGAGCTGAAAGCCAAGGCCAGGGTTAGGGTAAAGGCGAAAGCTAAGGTCAAGGATGGGCCTGCGCATTGAATAGGAACACAACCCCTCAGGGATATATCCGAGGAGCCTGTTGGCAAGATCCAGAAAACTGATAAGCGAAGAAGCCGACTACTCTTAAAGATTGTGGGGGATGGATCCTCGATGGACGGGTTTAGACAGGGTTGGACCGGACCGCAGTGGTGATCAAGAGAAAGGAACTGGATGGATCGTAGGATGTTCCCTCATAGGAACCGTACCATCCCATGTCTTCGAACCCGGCGTTCTGTAGCATTCGTTGGAGCTCTCCGCTTGTAAGCCGGTAAAGGGGAAGGCTATTCTTAAGAATCTTTCCTTCCGCTCGTAGTTCAGTTTCGAAGTACACATGATCCGGATCGGGCCCGGGAGTGTACTTCCGGCTGAGTTCTACCCCCTCTCCCCGCAGGCCTGGTAGGAGATGCTGCGGCTCCCTTTGAAAAGTTACCCGATCGAAGTTCACGATCTGGATCAGAAGGATCCCCCCCGGTTCCAGGAGTTGAGCGAATCGGTGAAGGGTTTGTTGAATCTCCTGTAACGTTTCCAGGTGCGCGAGGGAGTTCCCGATGCAGTAGATTCCCTCGAAGGATCCTTCAGTAAAGGAGGATAGAAAGCGCATATCTTCCGCAAAGAACCTTGGGGAAGTTCTTCCGATGCGGTATGTAGGTGTATCTTGACGTGTATCCCCAAGGGTCCCTTGATCGTCGCGTAAGGGTTCTTGCGAACCAAAAAGGCTCGTTAGTTTCTCGCGGGCCTTCTGGATCATTGCGGGATCCAGATCGACCCCCACGATCTGTTTCCCCTCTTCTAAAAGAGGCAGGGTGTAGGTGCCGGTACCGCAGGCCACATCGAGGATCCGGGAGCGGCCTTCGAAGACACTTTTTAGAAAGTTGAGGATAGTGTATTCGAGGGGAAATAGGGAATCGTAGAAGGCAGAAAGAGCCTCGTAGAAAGGGTTGGATCCGTCCGGCATGGGTTTCATTGTATCCTATAAGGAGACTTGATTCTATAGATTCCCTGCGCAGTTACAGGGGGTTCACCCTTATAAACGATACTCAGCTTGAAGGTTCGAATTAACCGCTCAATCCCGCTCGAAAGCTCCGATACTCCAGGGCGGGGTGCGGGGATTTCCGTTTAATATTGCATGTGAGGCCGCCACAATTTTGCCTCCGCACTTAAAGCGAACATAGTACACCGGCTTCCCGTCGATCTTCACTTATTTTCGCTTAAACAGGCTATAGGGCTTCCGCATAGATTTTCCGCCAAACAGGTAACAATTTAAGTAACACTACTCTTTTAGTAGGAAGTTCTCTTAAGGACAATGTTTTGTGATTCTTTTGCAGTAAAGTAATTATCATTGCCCAGAGGGGGACTTGAACCCCCAAGTCCTTACGGACACTAGACCCTGAATCTAGCGTGTTTGCCAATTTCACCATCTGGGCTGACAGTGCGGTTCTTTTCTTCCACTATACTAACCAGGCCATGGGGTGTGTGTCAAGGTTGGCAGGGGGAAGGTATAATGGTACTATGCTGGATTATGGGAGAGTCATGAAGCTGCGATTCTTTTAGTGGAAGATGATGCCATTATCGGCCTGGCAGAAAAGCTTGAGCTCGAAAAATACGGTTATACGGTCACTCACTTGACTAAGGGGGAAGAGGCTGTGCAGCTAGTGTTGGAGGGGCACGAGTTTTATGGCCGAATAAAGTCTCAAACAATAGCTTTCACAAAAAGAACTATTGTGCTTTCACCGGATAATGCGGTGGAAATTGCGGCATCGTAGACCCCCATGTGACTTGTATGAAATAGATCTATCGAACATCTTAGCTTTGCCTTTGAGACACCACAATTCTGGCACCAGTTCAGAAAATAAAAAGCGTCGCTAGAAGGGGTGGGCTTCTGGCGACGCCATCTATGTAAAGCCCGGTTTCCCGAGCTGCCCGGCAAGAATATTTGCCGCTATTCTTTTGTTCGCTATTCTTCGTTTACGATCTCGATCTTTATGGTCTGTGTGTCTGCTGGGGTTTCCTTGGGTGGTATTTCGACCCGGAGGATCCCATGACGGAAAAGTGCTTTCACATTCTCGCGGTCGAACTTATCTTCCGGCACATAGTACTTTTGCTCCACGATGTCCTTCAGTTTCAGCCGGTGCTTGAAGTACCGAATATTTTCTTCAGGAAGAAGCTCGCTTGCTACCTTGGCAGAAAGAATCATATAGTCACCCTTGAAAGCGAGCTGAATCTGATCTTTCTGGAATCCAGCAAGCGCAAACTCGAAGACGAGGGACTTGTCGGCCTTCATGAATACGTTCGTCGGCGGGTATGGATACGTAGGGTAGTAATCGACATTCTCATCCCATTTGGATTTGAGACGTTCTCCGATTTCGTTCAGATCGAACCGTTCTTGAAAAGCCGAACCGACCTTTTCGGCGGTTTCAAAGATCTCATCCATGATACGACCCAGATCGACGATGATTTTTTCTTGCATAGAGCACCTCGGATAGAGCGTGATACGGGACCGCTAATGGCTCCCCTCTTCATCTACGATGAAGGCGGCCCTTAAAGCGCCGCATCAAATAATAGAGCAAATAGTATACCATCTCATTCTATGTGTAGTAGATTATCTCATTTTATGGCAAATAGTTACCTGTCTGGTTCCTCATACGAATTACCGCTCGTTATGCATGTGGGGAAAACTGTATACTTTTGATCCAATTCTTGT
>CALKLC010000099.1 GCA_937991975.1 uncultured Spirochaetales bacterium
GAACTTTCGGATCACAGTCCGGGCTGCTTCGAAACGGTTCTCCGGTTGAAAATCTTTCGCTGCCATACTGGGGGATTCATCCAGCAGGATCATGATATCCGCTCCCCGATCTATGGGTACATTTTCTTTTATGACTCTGGAAGGACCCGACCAGGCAAAGACTAACAGCAGAATCCCCCCCCAGAAGGCAATATGCTCTGTAGCAATGAGGAAACGTATCCCATACAGTCCAGGAATAAATTTTTCTTGTTTCCATATGGAAAAAGGAAAGGGGAACACCGTACCCCTCCTTTTCCAGAAGTAAAAAAGGTAAAACAGGGGAATGAGAAAAACAAGCACCAGGAAACGGCCCGGATGGTCGAACGAAATCATCCCTTCACCTTTCTCCTTTGTTCCCAAAACCTTTGTTCCACCCTTTCTACCACTCGACGAACCGTTTGCACGTCGAAGCGAAGAACATCTGTCTCCACCTGCCTTTCTGCAAACCTCACCGTATCCCCCCTTTGAAAAACCTCCACTAGGTAGGCGTCGGCATTTCCCTCTTTCCCTTCCCCCTGCGTACTATCGAGATACATGCGAATCTCGGTGGTGGTATAGGCAATAACTTTGGGAGTCCAACGGTGGGAAAGATAGTACCGCAGACTCTCTTGAAGGGAACTATAGAAAGTCTTCGGGTCTATCCTTAAGATCTCACGTTCCAGGTGATCCAGCATTCGATGGAGTTGACGATACACAAGCTTTCCTCGATACCGTTCCCATATACGGAGAAGTACAGAATGGAATCCGCCCCTCCACAGGAGGTAGATCAGAAGGGGAGTGATCACCACCCCTGCTATTAGAACAAGAAAAAGGTTCATAAAGGGGATACTGACCTGTTCCCGGATCGGCTGGGGCACTTCCTGAACTTTCCCGAGAATAGAAGAAACCTGTACAGGGATCTGGTCTATCTTCACAGGGCCCAGCTCAATCGGGGGAAAAAGTTGACTGCCCGTTCGATAAGGGGTAAACAAGATGATTACCTCATATCCCTTCTTCCCTCCTAACGGAATGACCTTAATCTGGTGCACAACCCCCCATGATAGAGAAGGCATGGACCGGGGCGGATTGAGTTGTTTCTCCATAGGTACATCCAGGACGAAACGTAGGGTAACCCGATCTCCTACAAAGTAGGTTGACGGGATAAAGGTAATCGATGCAGGAAGGGGGACTAATGGGTCGGCCCTATCTTCAGATGAAACAGGAAGTAGATGAAAAAAGAGGATGTATAGGCTGATGCCCCAAAAAAGCCTTCCCCTCATCGGTATTTCCTTCTTTTCTGGAAAAATTGGATCAAGCGAAGTCCTGGATCCTCGTGTCCTGCCACTTCCAGGGTATCAATCCCGCTCCTCCCGCATTCCCGAAGCCAGATCCTGCGCCAGAAGGATCGATACTCCGTGTAGGCATCTTGAAAGGTTCGGGAAAACCCAGCCCCTGGAATCTGGTTATCCGTCTCCGGATCCTGCAGTCTTACCCACCCTTTGATAGGAAAACCTTCATCCAGATCTTCGTACAGCCGGACAGCGATCACATCATGTTTCCTAGCTACCAGGGCCAATTCCTTTGCGTACCCTCCCATCTTGAAATCCGAGAGTATGAAGAGGATGGCTCTTTTTTTCAGCTGTCCTGCAACCGTTTTCAAAGCCCTGGCCAAATCGGACCCCCTCCCAGGGGGCTGCCAACCGAGTAGATCGTTGATCAGTCGAAAAGTATGCCGTTTTCCTTTTCGGGGTGGAATCCATTTTTCGATTTGGTCGCTGTAGAATACGGCTCCCACCTTGTCGTTGTTCTGGATAGCACAAAAAGAGAGTAACGCTAATACCATCTGTTCCAGTTCTTGCCTTTTATGGATCGATGGAGTATAGAACAGGGAAGCCGACACATCCACTACGAAGAAGAGAACCAATTCTCGTTCCTCCCGATAGATTCTCGCGTAGGGATTCCCACAACGGGCCGTTACATTCCAGTCGATCATCCGAGCGTCGTCCTGGAGGCTATATTCCCTCACACCGGAAAACTCCAATCCAGGCCCACGGAAGACCGAGCGGTAGCTCCCGGAAAGGAGTTCTTCCACTAACCGTCGGGAAACGAGGTATAGCTTGTTCAGCCTGGCTCGGAAATTCCGAACCATCCTGGAATCCTTCATGGAACCGGTACTGTTTCTAGAATGGTTTCGATTACCTTATCCGGAGTTAGATCCTCGGATTCTGCTTCATAGGAAAGAACGATTCTGTGTCTGAGGACATCCGGTGCTACTGCTTTTACATCCTCCGGGATCACATACGAACGTTTCTCGAAGAAGGCGAAAATCTTGGCACAACGGTACAGGAAGAGGGTAGCCCGTGGAGAAGCTCCATAGCTGATGTACCGATGGAAAGGACTATGGTTATGGGGTATAGGCCGGGATGCCTGCACAAGGGACACAATGTACGATTCGATTCGTTCATCCATGTGTATGTCCTGCACTACCTTTCTTAGTTTGGCCAAGTCTTCTCGTTGGAGGGTCTTTGGAATCGCGAGGTTTGATTCCTTCCCTATCCGGCGAAGAATCGCAAGTTCCTCATCCGAACTTGGGTAAGGTACGTGGAGCTTCAATAGGAATCGATCCAGCTCCGCCTCTGGCAAAGGGTACGTTCCCTCATGTTCTATAGGATTTTGAGTGGCCAGCACGAAGAATGGATCGGGCAAAGGGAAGGAGGTTTCTCCGATGGTAACCTGCCGTTCTTCCATTGCCTCGAGAAGGGCAGCCTGAACCTTGGCAGGTGCTCGATTGATCTCGTCCGCTAGCAGGACGTTGGTAAATACGGGACCTTTTCGTGGAACGAACTCTCCGGTTTGGGGTCTGTATACAAGAGAACCCGTGAGGTCTGCCGGGAGAAGGTCGGGAGTGAACTGGATCCGTTTGAAGCTCAATTCGAGAGTCTCCGCCAGGGATTTCACCGTAAGAGTCTTGGCCAATCCGGGAACGCCTTCCAAAAGAACATGCCCCCCTGCGAGAAGCCCCATGAAAAGTCCCTTGATCATCCTTGATTGCCCCACAATCACCTTCCCCACAGCTTCCATGGAGAGAGCTATCCGTTCCTGGGCCCACTGAAAGTTTTCTGCATGCGCTTCCGGCATTCTCATGATTCGTACCCCTTTAACTTCGGTAATCCGCATTTTCCCGCACATACTCGTAGGACAGATCCGATCCCAAAACCGTAGCCTCTGCTGTACCTGATCCTATTTCCACCTGTATATCCACCACCCGATCATGAAGAGGATACGACTTTTCCTTCGGATCCATCGATGCGTCTTTCAAATACGAAGCGAGACTTTCCTCCTTTCCCCTATCGAGCATGAACCGTCCTTTGGAGAATATCTCTATCCCCCCGATCCGGATTACCCATCGATGGGGATCCAGGGGCAAGTCCTGGTTCCCCACATAGTCCCCCAGAGCAGCGACGATCCGACCCACGTTGGGATCGTTCCCATAGATAGCCGTCTTTACCAGAGGAGAGTTCACCACGGCTTTTCCCAATTCTCTCGCTGTTTCGAAGTCCGGGGCCGAAGAAACCTGTAAACGGATCACATGGGAAGTACCCTCCCCGTTCCGTACGATATGTTCCGCCAGCTCTTCAGAGACCTCCAGAAGGGCTCGTTCCATTTCCCTGGAAGAGACAGTTTCCCTCACCCCTGAACTGAGGAAAAGCACAGTGTCACTGGTGCTCTGATCCCCATCTACTGAAATACAGTTGAAGGTAGTCTCGACCACCTTCCGGAGGGTGTCCCGCAGGATCCCCCGGTCGAGCTGTACATCGGTCAGTAGAAATACCAGCATGGTAGCTAAATTCGGCTCGATCATCCCTGCCCCTTTGGCAAACCCCACGAGATGTCCCCGCCCCAGCGGCCGGCGGGCCACTTTCGGATAGGCGTCAGTTGTCATGATGGCTCTGGCCGCATCGGCACAGGTAGACCTTCCCAACCGTCTTACCAGTTCCGGTAACGCCTTGAGGATTTCATTCTTGGGTAACCGCCAGCCAATAATCCCTGTGGAAGCAGGAATGTACTCCTCCCCTTTACCACCCGCATGGGCAGCAAGAGAGTCGAGTATTTCCTCTGCATCCTCTACTCCATGGGGGGCCCCTACATTGGAAACCTTGTTATTGATCAGGATTCCCCTGATTCGCGTTTCTTCCATCCGTTTCTTACCGATGAGAACAGGAGCACCCGGGAACCTGTTTCGGGTGAATAACCCACCAAAGACTTCTGTCGGATGCTCTCCCTGAATGAGGACCAGATTCATCGGTAACGGTGATTTCACGGGCCTTTCCTCCGGGTAGAACTGAATGCCCAAAGTAGCAATCTGAAATCCATCCGGGACCTGCCCTATCTGTTCGATGTGCCTAAGGTACTGTTCTTTTGAAGTGTACACGTTCATGTCTCAATGTACCTCATGGTGAGGCTATAGGGCAATGGATCTATTTTTATTTGACAGGTTCAAATAAGTGCTGGTATAGTTTTTCTAGATTGTATAGAAAGAGGATGTAGTTTCGGATGAAAACAAGGCTGTATGTGGGTAATTTGAACTACCGAACCACCCAGGAACGCTTGATCAACTTGTTCTCCCCCTATGGGGAAGTCCTCTCGGCACGGATGATCTCGGATAGGGAAACGGGAAAGTTCCGGGGTTTTGCCTTCGTGGAAATGGCCACTGCCGAAGGGGCCGAAGCTGCCATTAAAGCGCTGGATGGAAAGGAAGTGGATGGCAGACAACTGAAAGTGAACGAAGCGCAGGATCGGAAGGGTAGCGGCGAGCATCGCGGAAATCCCCAGTAGAACTTAATTTCGTTCTCAACTTAATTGGTAGAATCTCTACTCCACCTATAGAAAGAGCGCTTGTATGCGAAGTCCTCCATGCCTGAAAATTATTCGTTTGCCTGTAGTATCGGTACAGGAAAGAGAGGTTGTGTCGATGGAAGCCGGCAGTAGAAGCAGGACCTTCCACTGTGGAAAACATTTCCTGATATGTTCCCATAGGTGGAGAGGGTACTCTTTGTCTGCCTCGAGGCGTTTGCCATAGGGCGGGTTTAGAACCAGGAACCGTTCGCTTGTCTTCTTTACATCTTTACTCACCGAAAGGATACGGGATTCTACGTAGTCACCCGTTAATGAAAAGAAATCTTTCTGTTCGAACAGAGCGTACCCCTCCACAGATGCA
This sequence comes from uncultured Spirochaetales bacterium, assembly GCA_937991975.1. Classification (GTDB taxonomy): domain Bacteria; phylum Spirochaetota; class Spirochaetia; order DTKZ01; family DTKZ01; genus DTKZ01. The sequence goes on from CALKLC010000099.1 coordinate 5,237, forward strand.
CATCTACTGTTTGCCCTTGCCGCCTCCACAGCTTCCGGATTCCAATCTGATGCAAAACAGAACAGGTTCCTCTTCCTGGTACAATCGGAAAAACGCCCTTCGATCGCTTGAATGCGCATGGGGTATCTGGAGACAGCCTGCTTCTTAACGAAGGTCCACCGGGGCTCACGAAAGGAAGGCCAGGTTTGGAACTGGAAGGTTCGGTTCCATCCAGGCGGGATCCCCAGACCCATACGGATTCCTTCGATGGCAAATGTACCCGATCCTGTCATGGGATCGCAGAGGATCCCCTGCCCCATCCATCCCCATTCAAAAAGCAGTGTGCTTGCGATATCCTCCCGGATCGGAGCCTCTACGGTTCTTAAGCGATACCCCCTCCGGTACAAACCTTCTCCGCTCATGTCGAGGCTGACAGTGCACCGATTCCCTTCCGAATGCAGGAGTAGCCGTTGGACAGGAATCTCCCCACCCCTATCCACTTCTGGCTGATCTTTGAAAGTGCCCCGGCTGATTTCCCCACTGCCCGGCTGTCTAAAAGGAGAGACAGGCTCCTGCATTTTTTCGCTTGATGTAGAATCAACACACCCTGCTTCCCTGAAACGATCATGGATCGCTTCCAGAAGGGTCTCCCTCATCACCCCTTCGTGATGGATCCGGGAGGCATGGGCAGATGATTCCACTTTCAAGGGAATGTCCAGCGGGATCCATAGTTCCCAGGGAATACCCTTTGCCTTTCGGTACAGTTCCTCCCGAGCTCCGGCACGGAAGGAATCGATCCGGCAGTACACTCGAGAAATAGTTCGAAGGACCAGGTTTGCTCTCCATCCTTCTTCCAGGCTGCCCTCGAACTCCACTCCCCCATCCACTTCTCCTACTACGGAGAATCCTTCCTCTTTCATTTCTCTCTTGGCAATTTCCCGAAAAGCTGGCTGCACGACTCCCAGGAAACGGTAAGTTTTCGAGAGGATGTGCCGCTTCACCCGTTTCTCCACGTTCCCTTCCATTCCTCTATCCTACCCTCCTGATCGATCTCTCACAACCTGTTAAGACCTGTTAGAAGCAACGCTCCTCTTGCAAAAAGGACATATTCTGGATATGATGAATAAAAATTTCTTTATATAAGGAGAATGCTTATGAAGAGAGTGTTTTTTATCCTTCTGATCCTACTGGTCGCCACAGCAGGGTTTACCCAGCAGAAGGTTCGTACTCCCGCCGATTATGTAAAAGAGCTGATTGCCTTGAGCGGGGCAGATCGGGCTGACAAAAATATGATCGTTGCGGAACGTTCGGATGGGGCTTACGTCTTTGTCCCTCTCTACAAAGGGGACAAGGTGATTGGGTATGGAACCTGGGCCCAGGGGATCAAAATCTACAACCATCGGGAAGACCTTATTGCCGTTATCAATCCGGATGGGACTTTGCAGAACTTCCTTCCCATTGATGCAAACGAACGACATCCTGACATGAGGGATCTGAAATGGCGGAGCAAGTTCTTCGGGATGAACTACAAGCGAGACTTCATCCATAGCGCAGACGTCAGCTCCGGAAGCACCTTTTCTTCCATCATGTTTGTGGCCGAGCTGAAGACCATGCTCTTTGCCTTTAACGAGTATGTAGTAAAGGCTGGGAAACTACCTAAGTAAGTCTCCAAAAGATTGGCTTTACAGGGTAAAAGGCCCGAGATTCGGGCCTTTTCTTGTTTTCTCGGAAAAGGTGCTCTATATTTAGGGCATGGTACAGTGGAAGGAGCGGATCCAGCTGCTCCAAAAAACCGAGTTCTTTTCACTTCTCCAACCGAAGACCCTTCGGACCCTTATAGAATATACGGAAGAAGTCAGCCTTCCTCCCGAAACCTACCTGTTCCGCGCAGGAGACCCCTCTACATGCCTGTACATCCTCATCAAAGGTTCCATCTCTATTTTGGTAAGTAAGGAAGACTCGAAAGGGGAAGAAGAGATCGCCCGGTATGTAGAGGGAGACTCATTCGGGGAACTGGACCTTCTAACCGGTTCACCGAGGAATGCATCTGCGAAAACCCAATCGGAAACATCCCTTCTGCGGTTTCCCGCAGAAGGGATGGATCTTTTCGGCTTCCTCAGCAAACATCCTACTGTGGGGGCCCGTGTGCTACAGACCTTCCTTGTGGTGATTGCCGGCCGCATTCGAAAGGCCAACAATCTACTAAAGGAAAATTCCCCCTGGATCCAGGAACTTCGTAAACAGGTGTATGGAGACAAACTCACGGGGCTCTACAATCGCACTTTTATGGAAGAACGTCTCCCGGAACTCCTCCAAAATCCCGAACGCCCCGTGAGCATCCTCATGGTAAAGCCGGACAATTTCAAGCAGATCACTGATACGTATGGACATGAGGTGGGAGACCAGGCTCTGGTTCGAATGGCATCCACCCTCAGGGCCATGGCAGGGGCACGGTGGATTGTAGTCCGATTCATGGGGAACGAACTCGGGTGTATCCTGCCGGACACAGATCGGAACCAGGCAGAAGAGGCAGCCAGAGGGATCCAGAAAGCTTACCATGGAATCGACATCTCTGATCTCACCAGAGGCGCTCCTTTTCAGATCAGTGTAAGCATCGGAATTGCTGTATTTCCCCTCCACGGAACCGACGCCCCCACCCTCATAGCCAAAGCGCATGAGTTACCCCTTCTCGGCCGGGAACAGGGGGGAAACAAGATCCTCTTTCCCTCGGAGGGAGGAGAAACATAATGGAAATTCTCAACGAACTGCTTTCCAGGATCGAAATCTTCAAGGACTTGAAGGAACCGGAACTATCGACTCTCAAAAGCCGGATGGAACGGAAAGAATACCCAAAGGGAACAATCATTTTCCAGGAAGGGGATGAGGGAAAAGAAATGTATATCGTTCTCTCTGGTTCAATCGGGATCAGTGTACGGCTACCCGACTCTACGGAACTCCCCCTTGCTCAGATTCAGGCTGGGAACTTTTTCGGAGAGATGTCCATCATCGAACAGGCTCCCCGATCGGCCACCTGCCGAACCCTGGAAGATTCGGTGTTCCTCACCCTGGATGCTGGTTCCTTCTTTGAACTTCTGGAACAAAATCCAAGAGTGGCGCTGAAAATCATGAAACGGATGGTGGGGATTCTTTCCAGAAGGCTGACCACCACGGGGTCCCTATTATCTGACATGGTTCGATGGGGAGAAGGAGCTAGAAAGAGGGCCGTAATCGATGAGTTCACAGGACTCTACAACCGGAGATTCCTCGACGAAGCCATCCACACCCAGGTAGCCCACGCAATTTCTACCCAAACTCCTTTAAGCCTTGTCATGGTAGATCTGGATCGATTTGGGGAATTGAACAGAACCTACGGGCAGGAGTTTGGAGACATCCTGATTCTGGAAGCTTCCAGAGTGTTCCGAACCACCTTCAGGGCAGAGGATATTCTTGCCCGCTACGGTGGAGACGAGTTCACCTTTATCCTTCCGAACTCAGATGCGGAAGTAGCCCTTGAACTTTGCCAGAAAACGAACGAAGCCCTGCGGAATCTTTCTTTTCCTCTCCATCCCGAAGTTCGACTCAGTGCCAGTATCGGTATCGCTTCTCTACCCCGCCATGCTCAAACTGTAGAATCCCTCCGGGAACAGGCTGATAAAGCTCTTTATCGGGCGAAAGAGGAAGGTCGAAATCGTTCTGCCTTTCCTCCCAGTAAATGGGGTACTGTCCTGCAACACCGTGAAATCAAGGTGGAAATTCCAACCTTACGAGCCAAGAACCGCATCATCGATGCGATCATTCAGGAGATCATTCATAAAGATAGTTTCCTCCTCCTCGGACATCGGAACCCGGACGAGGATTGCATTGCATCCCTCGTAGCCTTTGGTTTGCTGTTGGGAAAGTTTTCCAAGCAGACAGTGATCAGTACATGTGGAAGGGTCCCGGAACAATTATCGTACCTCCTCAAGATCTGCTCTTACAATGGAATCCTCCTCCATGAAGGATGCTTCCGCACACCTCTCCATCCACAGGTGATCGTTATACTGGACACCCCAAAACCAGAGATGATCGATACCGATGCAGCGATCGAAGAGGCTCTTCTGGACCCGCAAGTTCGAAAGATAGAGATCGACCACCATCTGGAGGCAGATGCAGCCTATTCCGGAGATCCAGGATTTCGCCTGGTCAGCGATGCTTCCAGTACCTGTGAACTCATCGGCCTGCTCGCATTGAAACTCTCCTGTCGGCAGGAGATCCTAAAACAGTTCGGTATCCAGGAGCTTTTTTCCCGGAACTTTGCCCTTGCCCTTCTCACAGGGATCATAGGCGACTCCAAGATGGGGAAGTTCCTCAAGACCAACAAGGAACGGTGGTTCTACCGGACCTTTTCTTCCCTCTTCGACCGGATGCTGCAATCCAAAACAGAAAAAGGAAGTTCCAACTTTTCTTCCATGGAACAGGTTTTCCAGGCCATCGAAGCGTTATCCAACGAAGAAAAGGCCTGCTACGAATGGATCTTCGCCAAACATCAGGAACGGGAAGGGATTGCCTACTCGGTATTCGATCAAGAGAGCTCCGAACAGATGTTCTCCCAGTTTGGATTCGATACAGTGATCGCCGTTACCAAATCGGTAGCAGACCGATTAGCGGAACTGTCTGGGAAGGTTGGCCTGGTAGCGTACTACGAACCAGACAACGTGTCTAACCTCATACAGTTTCGCCTCCGGAGGGCTTCCGGGTACAATAAACTCGATCTGCGCACTGTACTGGAAACTTTACAGATAAAAAATGGGGGGGGACATCCAGGAGCCATCGGCTTCCGGTTTCCCAAAGAAGAGGTATCAGATTTTTCTAGCCTCGTGGAACAGATCCTCGAGGGGATCTGCCCCATTCTCCAGTAATTTGCCTCCTTTCAGAAAAGAAGGTTGCAGAAAGCTTTTTCCAGGGCAATCGATAGGTTCTTTATCAGATAATTTTCAGGACTTACAAAATATGTTTGTGAACTTCCCGATCAATCCTCTTGAACCGCAGGTACTCGTGTTCCAGAGGATCTTCCATGGGTCGAGGCCCTCTGGAAATCTCCACAAGTTCCCATTCCTCTTCTTTCCAGGGGGGAAACCACACATCCCCCGGATAGGGCTGTTTCAAGCGGGTGAGTTCCATTCGGTCTGCCAGGGGGAGAAACTCCTCATACACCTGCCCTCCCCCTATCACCCACAATGCATCCAATCCCAAATCAATTGCTAGATCCAGGACTGTGGGAATTCCCCTGCACAGATGGATCCCTGAAACATTCCACTCTTTCCTTCGGCTCAAAACAATATTGACCCGCCCTTCTAAAGGGTGTCCAATGGAAAGGTATGTGTTCCTTCCCATCACGATTCCTTTTCCCCAGGTAAGAGCCCGGAACCTTCTCCGATCTTCGGGAAGATCCCAGGGAATCGTCCCCGATCTACCGATCACCCCATTGGAAGCGATGCATCCGATGAGTACAATCTCCACCATTTCCCCGATCATTGACTTTGATAGTATTATTAATTAGCTTAAGGGCAAAGAGGATGCCTATGACACTGTTAGATAAAGTGTGGGAACTCCACAAAGTTGCAACCCTGCCGAACGGACAGGATCAGCTATTCATTGCATTGCATCTGGTCCACGAGGTCACCTCTCCCCAGGCGTTTCAGATGATTGAAGAGAGAGGGCTACCCGTACTATTTCCCGAACGTACCTTTGCCACTTCGGATCATATTGTACCTACCGATAGCAAAGCCCGACCTTTTTCCGATCCGCTGGCTGAGGAAATGATGGCCGCATTGGAACGTAACGTTAAAAAACACGGGATCGAAGCTTTTTTCCCTGGCTCCGGTTACCAGGGAATCGTTCATGTCATCGGCCCGGAACTCGGGCTAACACGGCCGGGAATCACCATCGCCTGCGGAGATTCCCATACCTCATCCCATGGGGCTTTCGGTGCCCTGGGGTTCGGGGTAGGAACCACCCAGATCCGGGATATCCTGGCCACGGGAACCATGGCCCTATCCAAACCCAAGGTTCGTCGGATTGAAGTGACAGGAACCCTTCCCAAAGGGGTATATGCAAAAGACATTATCATGACCATCATAGCCCGGCTGGGAGTAAATGGGGGGTTAGGGTATGCGTACGAGTACGGAGGAAGCGCTATTCAAGCCCTCGGGATGGAAGAACGCCTTACCATCTGCAACATGAGCATCGAGGGAGGCGCCCGTGTAGGGTACGTGGAACCGGATGAAAAAACGATTCAGTACCTTCGGGGTCGCCCTTTTGCACCCAAAAATATCGATGATGTGGCACCTTACTGGCTCTCCTTTCGAAGCGATCCAGGTACTCAGTACGATGATGTGGTAGTGATCGATGGGAAAACTCTGGAACCCATGGTAAGCTGGGGGATCAATCCAGGACAGGCGATTCCCGTAAGCGGTCGGATCCCCAGTCCCCAGGAACTGCCCCCGAACGAACGCGACACAGCGGAAAAAGCATACAAGCACATGAAGTTTTTCCCCGGTGAACCTATCGAAGGGAAGAAGATCGATGTGGCCTTTATTGGATCCTGCACCAATGGTCGAATTACTGACTTACGGGAAGCAGCTCGAATCGTAAAGGGACGGAAAAAAGCAGCCCATGTTCGAGTCTATGTTGTTCCGGGTTCAGAGCAGGTGGATGCGCAAGCGCGAAAAGAAGGGTTGGACACCCTCTTCCGGGATGCGGGATTCGAATGGCGAAGTCCCGGATGCTCTATGTGCCTCGCGATGAATCCCGATAGACTGGAGGGGGAAGAAATCTGTGCCAGCTCTTCCAACAGGAACTTCATAGGCAGACAGGGATCCCCCAAAGGAAGAACACTCCTGATGAGTCCCGCAATGGTAGCCGCGGCTGCCATTGCAGGAGAAGTGGTAGATATTCGTAAATGGGAGATCTAACCATGACACACCCGAATCTCAAAAATACCTCCATCATCGAAAGCGTAAAAGGAAGGGGGATTCCCCTGGCGGAAAACGATGTGGACACCGATCGGATCATTCCTGCCCGATACTTGAAGTTCATCACATTCGAAGGGCTGGGGGCCTACGCTTTCTACGATGAACGCTTCGATGAACAGGGAAAGCCCAAATCCCACCCTTTCAATGATCCCAGGTATTCGGGGGCGTCCATTCTTCTGGCGGGCGCTAACTTCGGTTGCGGTTCTTCAAGGGAACACGCACCCCAAGCTCTGTATCGGGCAGGCATTCGGGCCATTGTAGCCCCCTCTTTTGCAGAGATCTTCGCGGGTAACTCCACAGCCATTGGGATGCCCACCGTGATGGTGAGTTCTCTTCATCTGGATACCCTCATCACCCTTGTAACCCAGAACCCGTCGACAGAGATTCATATCGATCTGAAGAATAAAACCCTCACTACCTCCTCTGGATGGACATGCCCCGTGGATATGAACGAAGGCTACCGGAAAGCCTTTCTAGAAGGAAGCTGGGATTCCACTGCTGTGCTCCTGGCAAATCTCGAACTGATCCGAAAAAAAGCGGCAGAACTCCCGTCTATCCGGTAACCTCCCGCCAATTCGGTAAACGAATGAGAGGACTCATCCCATACCCTCCATCATGCGAGGGCACTTTACCGCCCCCCAAAATGGGGATATAACATACCCAAGTACATTTTTCTAAGGAGCGTATCTGTATGAAGATTCCATTACGAAGCCTAACTTCTACGGAAGGCAGGAAGATGGCCGGCGCTCGAGCACTGTGGCGAGCTGCTGGCATGAAAGAATCGCAATTGGGGAAACCGATCATCGGGATCGTAAACTCATTTACCCAGTTCGTGCCTGGACACGTACACCTCCATGAGATCGGTCAGGAGGTAAAAAAGATCATCGAGGACCTGGGTTTCTTTGCGGCTGAGTTCGATACTATTGCCATCGACGATGGAATTGCCATGGGACACAATGGAATGTTGTACTCCCTCCCTTCACGGGATCTCATTGCCGATAGTGTGGAGTACATGGCCCGTGCCCACACAGTGGACGCTCTGTTCTGTATTGCCAACTGTGACAAGATCGTTCCCGGCATGCTGATGGCAGCCATGCGGCTCAACATTCCCATGATTTACGTTTCCGGGGGGCCGATGGAAGCCGGGATCGTAAAGGGAAAAAAGTACGATTTGATCGATGCGATCGTTGCAGGTTCAGACGATACTGTATCGGATGAAGAGCTCGCTGCCATTGAAGCCAACGCCTGTCCTACCTGCGGCTCCTGTTCGGGGATGTTCACTGCCAACTCGATGAACTGCCTGGCAGAGGCCCTGGGACTTGCCCTACCTGGAAATGGAACCCTGGTGGCTACCCACAAGAATCGTAAAAAACTCTTCCAGGAGGCAGCCCGGATCCTTGTCGAGAATACCCGCAGGTACTACGAGCAGGGGGATGAAAGTGTTCTGCCCCGATCCATTGCCACTCGAAAGGCTTTCGAGAATGCGATGGCTCTGGATATAGCGATGGGAGGTTCAACCAATACGGTTCTTCATATCCTGGCCATTGCCTGGGAGGCAGGGGTGAATTTCACGATGAAAGATATCGACGAAATTTCCCGGAAGGTGCCCTGCCTCTGCAAAGTAGCTCCCAGTTCTTCCTACCATGTGGAGGACGTGCATCGGGCAGGCGGTATTCTAGGAATCATGGCTGAACTCGACCGGGGGGGTTTACTGGACCGCACAGTGAAACGGGTGGATGCACCTTCCCTGGGGGACATCCTACCCAAGTTCGACATTATGAATCCCAACGTATCGAAGGAAGCTCTCGAACTGTTTCACTCTGCCCCAGCAAGCTCTGGGAGGAACCTCTCTCTTGGATCGCAGGATTCCAAGTTCGAGGAACTTGATCGGGATAGAAAAGCAGGCTGCATTCGTTCCATTCCTAATGCCTACACCCCAGACGGAGGGCTAGCGGTTCTATACGGCAATCTGGCCCGAAAAGGTTGCATCGTAAAGACTGCGGGTGTGGATCCATCCCTCTTCACCTTCGAAGGGCCGGCTAAAGTATATGAGTCCCAGGAGGATGCCTGCGATGCCATCCTGGGGAACCAGATCAAGCCGGGAGATGTGGTGGTGATCCGGTACGAAGGTCCCAAAGGTGGCCCGGGCATGCAGGAGATGCTCTACCCTACATCTTTCCTGAAATCGAAGCATCTGGGAAAGGAATGCGCCCTCATTACCGATGGTCGATTCTCGGGAGGTACCTCAGGACTATCCATCGGCCATGTTTCTCCCGAAGCAGCTTCGGGGGGTGAAATTGCCCTTGTCCGGAATGGAGACCGTATCAGGATCGATATTCCCTCCCGATCGATCGAACTGCTGGTGGATGAAAAAACCATTGAAGCCCGTAGGAAAGAAGAGGAAGCCCGGGGTAAAAGAGCGTACCGGCCCCAAAACCGGAATCGGAAAGTAAGCACTGCCTTGCGAGCGTATGCTACCTTTGCCGCCTCAGCAGATCTGGGAGCTATTCGGGTAGTTCCCGAGGAAGAGTAACTATAATAAAAGGGGCAATGTATGTACCACCTGGAAGGATTCACACTGCAGGAAGTAGTCTTGAAAAGTACTGTCGAGTACGGTAAGTATCCAGCCCTCGGGATGCTGGATGGAAGGATGTACTCCTACCAGGAAGTTGGGACCCTGGTACGGAGACTCATTCACATACTTCGAACCGACTACGGAGAAGGTCCAGGGTCACACATTGCCCTCATCAGTGAAAATCGGCCCGAATGGGCACTATCCTATCTGGCCGTTACTTCCCTTGGCGCAGTGATCGTTCCTGTCCTGACAGACTTTTCTCCTGAAGCTATCCGGAACATCCTCACCCATGCGGAGTGCACGCTGGCCATCGTGTCACCTAAAATGCGGGAAAAAATCGGTACCCTCCAGGGGGTTCGGTTCTTCGATATTCAGGAGATATCTGCCATTCCACTTTCTACCGAAGGGATGCCATCCTTGCCCCTTCCCCCTGTAGAAGAAACCTCTCTGGCAGCGATCCTCTATACATCGGGTACCACAGGAACCTCTAAAGGGGTAATGCTCACCCACCGGAATATCGTGAGTAACGCAGTTGCCACTCGCTCCATCATACGGATCCATCCCGGCGACAGGCTCCTCTCCATCCTCCCCCTGGCCCACACGTACGAGTGTACCATCGGCTTTATAACTCCCTTCCTCCAGGGAGCCTCCATTACATACCTGGACAAACCTCCCACGGCAAGTGTTCTTCTCCCTGCCTTGAAAAAGATCCGTCCCACTATCATGCTCAGTGTGCCTCTCATCATGGAAAAGATCTACCGATCCAGCGTGAAACCAAAGCTTGAATCCCATAAACTCTATTCCTATCCCCTATTCCGGAAACTCCTCGTCCGGATAGCGGGGAAGAAACTGAAGAAAACCTTTGGGGGCCGAATCCGTTTCTTCGGGATCGGAGG
>CALKLC010000100.1 GCA_937991975.1 uncultured Spirochaetales bacterium
GTCCCTTACATCTGCCGTCACAGCATCGAGATCCGTTCCCCAGGAAAAGGATAGCCGAACGCTGCTCTGCCCCTCGGAAGAAGTGGAAGAAATCTCCTCCACCCCCCCTAACGCGCTGAGAGCCTGTTCGATCGGACGGGTCACAAGGAGTTCCATCACCTCCGGGCTCGTGTTCCCATAGGTAGTGGTTATGGTGAGAGTGGGGTAGGTGATATCAGGCATGAGATCGATGGGAAGCCGAATGAACGCAGTTAGCCCCAGAAGGATCACGATGAGGGTACCCATGAGGGTGAGGACGGGTCGATGCACCGTGAACCGGGAAACGTTCATGGCCGACCCCTTCCTGCCACAGTAACCAGGCTTCCATCCTGCAGGAGATGCTGACCTGTAATCACTACAGACCCTGTTAGACGGGGAGAAAGGATCTCTACGTTGCCCCCTTCCCGGATACCCACTTGAACCGGAACGTACTTCGCCTTTCCTTCCTGGGGATTCACCAGAAACACACCTACCCGATCCTCCCTCGTTACAAGACAGGCCTCCGGGAGAATCTGGGCTTGCTGCTTACGGGCAAATTCGACTTCCACCTGGATGAACATCCCGGGTTTCAGTTCCCGCCCCCTGTTTGGAACAGTAATACGTACAGCGGCCTGTCGGGTGGAGGGATTCAAGAAAGGAGACACCCGTTCTACCGTCCCCGGGAATTCCTTTCCCGGAAGGATTTCCGCCCGTATGAGTGCCCTCTGTCCTGGACGAATCCTGGTATACCCTTGTTCGGTAACGCTTACAACTCCCACCAGTGAATTGATGTCCAGAACCGAACAAATCGGATCATTAGCCCGGAGGAGGGTTCCAGGATTCACGAACCGCTCCCCAATCACTCGTACCGGCTCGTCCGAATCCCATGTAGCTACAATACGGGTAGAGTCCAACCGATCCTTCGCAATAGCAAGAGCGGCTTCCCGCTGCCGGACCTGTGCCTGTACGACCTTTACCGTTGTCTCTGCTTTACGATACTGGTTGAGGGAGGAATCCAGTTCTGCCGCTGAGATAATTTTACTTTCGAAAAGGCTCTTCGCCCTTTCATACTCCCGTTTCGCGGTTTCCAGCGCTCCTACCGCATCCTCCAGGTTGGCCCTTGCAGCTTCCAGGTCTGCCACAGCCTGCTCATACGGGTATTTGTAATCCTCCTCTTCTAAAAGGGCCACTACCTGCCCCTTCTTCACTTCGTCCCCCGTATCCACGAAGATCGATTTTAGCCGACCGGCTATCTTTGCGGACAGGACAAACTGGGAACGAGCCTCCAAAGTACCGGAGAAGTTCCCCACGTCTCGAATCGTTCCAAGCTGGACAGGGACCACCTCCACGGAAACGGCTCCCCGACGAACTTGAGGAGTCTGGCCGGGTACTTCTGCTACGGTTCCACCCCCGGGTCCGCCGGCTTTCCCTGTTCCGCTTTGTACCCCTGGTGGAACCGTACCGCTTGGCTGGCCAGCACTCCTTCCTGTCCCACCTGATCCGCTTAGCCCACCTGGTGCTACCGTAGTGCCTGGTTCAGTGGTACCCTTTGCTGTCCCGCTTGTCCCGCTCCGCCCTCCTGCTGCAGCCGTATTCCCTGGTTCAGCGTCACCTCTCACTGTCCCGCCTGTTCCGTTTCCAGGAGCTGTTTTGGCAGATTCACCCGCTGTAATACCCGCTCCCGTACGTTGCGATCCACCCGCCGTGGAAGAGCCTGCTGGTTTTGCACCGGCATCGGCTGGGCCGCTGCTTACAGGTCTTCCCACCCCTTCAGCCCCGGCAGAAGTCCTGGTTGATGCTGCCACAGATCCAGCCAGAGTCTTCCGCCGTTGGACCTCCATCCCGATATACACCGACAGGGCCGATACGAGAATGAAGGCTATCAGGAGAGATTTTTTCATCCCTTACTTCCTTTTCGTTCGCTCTAGTCAGACCTTCCCTGCCCTGGTGGGGAGGAACTTTCCATGTTTCCGGTTTCCCCGGAACTCTCCCTCATGCACTACGAAAGTCCCCCGGGAAATCACTGTTTTCACCCTTCCCAGTACCGTTTTCCCCTCATACAGACAGTAGTTTACTTTACTGTGCTGGTTTGCATGGGCTATGGTCCATTCCTCCTTAGGGTCGAACACCACCATATCCGCGTCAGCACCTAGCTCCAGTCGTCCCTTCTTCGGGTACAGCCCCAGGACTTCGGCGGTTCGTTCCGAGAAGAGTTCCACCAGCTGGTTTGGGGTAATTCTTCCCTTGTTGACTCCCTCGTGCCAGATGATGGGAAGCATCGTTTCTACCTGAGGGGATCCGTAGGGAGCTTTGAAAAAATCATCCTCTACCTTTTTGTCCTTGGGAGCATGATCGCTGCCGAGAGTATCGAACACCCCCATTTGAACGCCTTCCCAGAGGGCATCCTGATCTTCCTTTGTTTTGATGGCAGGCCCAACCTTTCCCAAAGGGCCGAGGTGTTTCAGTTCCTTCCACGTCAAGGCAAGGTACTGCGGGCAGGTTTCGGCATACACATGCATGCCCCGTTCTTTCAAGTAGATCAACACATCGATCGTCTCCCGTGAGGATACATGGGGGATATACACAGGACATCCCATGAGAGCCCCTAGATACACGGCCCGGAACACCCCTTCTGCCTCTGCAAGATCCGGGCTGGTTTCCAGAAAACGTTCGGCAAAGTCTGCGTGCTCTGCTAACAGTTTGTCCTGGATGTAATCGATCGCTAGACCGTTTTCCGCATGTACACAGGCCATACCCCCCTGTTTTCCAATGATGTCCATCGCTTTTGTGAGGGCGTAATCGTCTGTCATCCAGCCCAATTTGGCGTAGGCCATGAACATCTTGAAGGAGGTTACCCCTTCCTTGAAACAGGCGGGGATCTCTTCTGCCTGCTTCATCGTTTCGAACAACCCCCCGTGGAGGGCAAAATCGATACAGGAAGTCTCGTTTCCCTCCCGCTTCCAGTCCTGGACGATTTTTAACAGGCTCTGTCCCGGCTTCGCATACGCGTAGTGACAAACAGTAGTAACCCCTCCCCAGGCGGCTGTAACAGCCAGATCCTCGATTGAATCCATATAGACAGGGTGGGTGTGGGGATCGATCACCCCTGGAAGTACATAGTTCCCCTCTACCTCTACCTTCTCTTTCCCTTTTAACTTGCCTGGTTTTCCAATTTTCGCAACCTTACCATCCCGAATCCCGATATCTGCCAGCTGAGTCTTTTCCGGATACACTACCATACCGTTAGAAACCACTAGATCGAATACATCTGCCATTTTTTTCCTCCAGTTAGATAGTATTCAGGGGAAGAGCAGGTGTCAATGAAAAGGTGCATGCGGCCTTTAACGAATATCTAACAGAACCCTAACGCTTTACTAACCTTTGGCCAGTAGACAAAATCAGTATACCACGGTAGTCTAAACAGTAGGAGCACTCATGTTTACCCGCCAGCACTATGAACACAAACTGCAGGAAATCTATCAGGAAGTAGCCCAAATGGGGTACCTGCTGGTAAATAGCATCCACGCCCTAAAAAACATGATGACGGGTAAGGAATCCCCGGAAGTAACGCTAACCAAAGTAAAAGAAGAGGAAGAGCGAATTAACTCTTTAGAACTCCATTTAGAAGACAAATTTATAACATTTATTGCCACGGAACAGCCTGTAGCCAGTGATCTGCGAAAAATCGTTTCTTCCATAAAAATAGTTTCCCATTGGGAACGAATGGGAGACTACCTGCTTCACATAGCTAAGAAGTATATGAAAATGGATCCCCAGATTCTGCCCACATTTCATCCTCGTTATATTCGGATGCTTGAAGTTTTGGATCGTATGATCCAGGGAACCATCGAAGCATATGTGCAGAACAATGTGGAAAAGGCAGAAGAAATGGCAGCCCTCGATGACGAGGTTGATCAAGAACATAAGCTCTATCTTAAAGATCTATTTCAAACCCTTCGCTCCCCTGGACGGGAGAAAGAGTTAGCCCGGGCTCTGAACCTGGGCCGATCCTTTGAAAGGATCGGGGATCATACTACCAATATTTGTGAATGGATTGTCTATGCCGAACAATTCCGGCATGTGGAGTTGAATCCTTGAATCCTGAACCAGGGAGTGCCAAAATTGTTGCTGGCATTGAATTGAAGTAGAAGTGTTACAATTATTGACAAACCACAGTGCCCTTGCTATGGTTTAGAACCTGATTGCCCTGGTAGCTCAGTAGGATAGAGCGAGCGCCTCCTAAGCGCTAGGTCGGCCGTTCGAATCGGCTCCGGGGTAAAAATCATTCTTTCAGAAGTGGTGCCAAAATTGTGGCAGTAAAATATAGAGTAGAAGGGTGCATTTCCTATCCTTGCGAGTTCTTGTTGTAGCCGGCATTTGGT
>CALKLC010000101.1 GCA_937991975.1 uncultured Spirochaetales bacterium
CGATGAAGCTCCCGAAACAGTGGAAGCGTACCTACAGGAATCGGGGCGGGGAGGGAGGGATACCAAACCCTGTAAAGCAATTCTTCTGGTTTCCGAAGAAGATCGATGGAAACTTTCCCCTTTTTTTCGAGAGTATGCGGCTACGAAAGAGTGCAGACGTCTTTTCCTCTACCGGGGTCTTGGGATGGAACTGGATGGATGCTCAGGGTGCGATACGTGCAACCACGAGAGGATCGAAACCCTTGAAGGGTACGAATCTTTTATGGCCTTTCTCCGTAAGAATCCCCGGAGGTACACCGAGGAGGAGACCATCCACCTTCTTGGTGGAAAACCTTCTCTTCTTTCTGCATCCCAGGCTCTCCATCATAGTAAATGGTACGGTGCATTGGGAGAGTGGGAATCTGAGGAACTGGAAGAAGGGCTGGAAAATCTACTACGGCAAGGCCGCATAAGGAAAGGAAAGCTTCTCTGGAAGAATCGCCTGTATCTATGATAGGGTGTGAATCCCATGCGTATAACCTTTCTTGGTACAGGTACTTCCCATGGAATCCCCGTAGTCGGATGCGCCTGTCCCGTGTGCACTTCTTCTGACGAACATAATCGACGCACTCGTGCTTCCATCTGGATCCGGATCGAAACAGGAGAAGCTTGCCGCTCGATTCTTATCGATACGGCCACCGAATTTCGCCTCCAGGCAGTACGGGCAGGGCTGAACCACCTGGACGCGATTCTTCTTACCCATCCCCATGCGGATCACCTCCATGGATTGGATGATGTACGCCCCCTCTGCAGTCCGGAACATCCCATCCCGGTGTTCGGCTCAAAGGAGACCCTTAGAGAGCTATCCCGCAGGTTCGATTATATCTTTCATCCGCGGCAGAAGGGCGGTGGTGTGCCGAACCTTACCCTCAACACCATCCTGGCCGGAAAACCTTTCTGGATCCATGGGATTCCCATCCTGCCTTTTTCAGTGAAACATGGGAAGCTGGATATTCTAGGGTATCGGATAGGAAGCTTTGCCTATATCACGGACTGTAGTTTTATCCCGGAGGCAACCTATCCCCTGCTGGAAGGCCTTGAAGTTCTTGTACTGGGCGCTCTTCGGAAACGCCCTCATCCAACTCACTTCAGCATTCAGGAGGCTCTGAAAGCGGCAGAGAGGTTGAAACCACAGAGGGTGTATCTCACCCACCTCTGTCATGAGGTAGAGCATGAAGCAATAAAAAAGGAACTACCTCCCTGGGTAGTTCCCTCCTTCGACGGTTTAGAGCTGGATCTTGCCGATCCCTCTTGAGGAATTAGACTTTTACCACCTTTCCGCTCTTCAAGCAGCGGGTACAAATCTTCAAGGTCTTGGGAGTTTTTCCCACAAGGGTCCGTATTTTTACCAGATTCGGTTTCCATACCCGCCGGGTGGCATTCTTCGCATGACTCACATTATTCCCTGTTACAGTACCTTTTCCACAGATGTCACATCTCCGTGCCATAGACCTGACCTACCTTCTATGAATAGATAGGTAAGAACTTACCAAATTCACAAAAAAATGTAAAGAGCCCTGAAAATTTTGGTATACTTATAGTGGTATGTTAACAGAGATCAAGGATGTTCGGCAAATCCCGGAAGAAGGATTTCGCCGATGGTTTCGGGACGATGAGTTTGATCTGATCGTATTCTACCCTTCTTCGGATTCGAATGAAATCATTGCATTTCAGCTCTGCTATCGTAAGGATGGGCAGGAAAGAGTGCTGACCTGGCGGAGAAGAGGGGGACATTCCCATAACCGTATCGATGATGGGGAAGTGACCTTCCATAACAAGATGACCCCCATCCTTGTTGCGGATGGAGTATTCCATAAGGAAGAGGTGCTACAGAGGTTTCGTTCCGCTTCACATCATCTGGACAGGAACCTCGTTCGATTCATAGAGGAGAGTATGCTTTCTTTCACGAACAACCGGTCGTAGACCCACAGGTTTCACACTTCAAGCACGTACCATTCCGCACGAGGGTTAGATGCCCACAGGTTGGGCAGGGATCTCCTTCATACCCTTTCATTCGGGCTTTACGGATAGAGTGATTTGATATTGAGTGGTTCAATCCTCCAGAAGATCCCTTGCTGTGATTCGAACCGTTGGATACGGGTCCTGATCCTCCATTGAAGTGGATTGTTTCCGTTGAGCGTAGATCATCCGGTTTCACCTGGGCCAGATCCATTCGATGGAGGTAGGAAAGGGCCAGGTCACGGAACACGAAGTCCAGGACGGAGGTGGTGATTTTGATTGAATCGTGCCCCTGAACGATCCCGTTCGGTTCGAACCGGGTAAAGGTAAAGGCATCCACATATTCTTCCAGGGGTACTCCGTACTGTAATCCAAGGGAAACCGCTATGGCAAAACTGTTCAAGAGAGAACGGAACGCAGCTCCTTCTTTATGCATATCAAGAAAAATCTCTCCTAAAGAACCATCCGCATACTCCCCTGTTCGAAGGAAAATGCTGTGTCCGCCGATCTTTGCCTTCTGAGTGTACCCCTTTCTTCGGTTGGGTAAGGGCTTCCGCCCCCTTGATGGAGGAGTCTCTCGATGTTCTGCAGGAGAACTCCCTGTTGGGCTTTCCCGCACAGCCCGGCTCACCTCATCCAGCACCTTCAACCATGGATCCACTGCGTCATTTACACTGGTTAGCGGTTGACTTAACTTCGAGCCATCCCGATAGATGGCAATCGCCTTCAGCATATTCTGCCAGGCATAGAAGTAGGCCCTGGACACATCTTCTACTGTAGCAGTGTTCGGCATGTTGATGGTCTTGGAAATAGCCCCCGAGACAAAGGGCTGGACAGCTGCCATCATATCGATGTGGGCTTTGTATGAGATGGAACGGATTGCCCCTCTCCCCGACGGGTTAGCCGTATCGAATACGGGTAGGTGTTCCGGTTTCAAAATGGGGCATCCCTCCACCCCTAAATGTCCACAACTGTAGCGGGTCCCTCGTTCGATCTCATCCTGCGGGATCCCCTTTTCTCTTAGTAGGGATGCAAGATCCTGCGGAAATGCTTCTTCTATGGTAAGGGCTCCTCGTAGCCTCTCCTCGATTCCATCCAGTACGTCCTCTCCGATTCCTTCAGCTCTCAAGGATCCTCTACTCAGGGGACCGTCGGGCGGGAGCTTTCCATGCCCTACACAGTACGCCACAATCCCATCGATCTCCTCCTTCGAGTACCCTAGCTGCTTCAGGGCAAGGGGAAGGGAACGGTTCACGATCCGAAACATCCCTCCTCCCGCCAGCTTCTTGTACTTTACCAGGGCATAGTCCGGCTCGATCCCCGTAGTGTCACAGTCCATTACCAGGCCGATTGTACCTGTAGGCGCAATGGCAGATACTTGCGCGTTCCGGAAACCGTGGGTTTCTCCCCATTCAAGAGCCCGGTCCCACGCAGAGCGGGCTGCGTGTAACAATTCGGCAGGGCACCTGGCTGGATCGATTCCCCGGGGAAACACCGTAAGCCCCTCAAAGGATGCAGAGTTTTCGTTGTAGGCAGCCCTTCGGTGGTTTCGAATCACCCGGAGCATGCTTTCCTTATTGGCTAAATACCGGGGAAATGGACCCACATCCCTGGCAATAAGTGCAGAAGTGGCATACCCTTCTCCTGTCAGAATCGCAGTCAATGCGGCAGCAACTGCTCTTCCTTCTTCACTATCGTAGGGGAGTCCCATCACCATGAGAAGGGAGCCGAGATTGGCGTACCCCAACCCAAGGGTCCTGTAGTCGTAGCTCTTCCGGGCAATCGATGGGCTGGGAAACTGGGCCATCACCACACTGATTTCCAGTACAAGGGTCCAGAGACGGATCGCATGGAGGTAGTCCTCGATCCGGAAGGTTCCTGTTTCTGCATCATAGAAGGCCTGCAGGTTCAGTGAAGCGAGATTACACGCCGTATCATCGAGGAACATGTATTCTGAACAGGGATTCGAGCCCCGGATCTCTCCATCCTTGATACAGGTATGCCATTCGTTCACCGTCGTATGGAACTGTAACCCCGGATCCGCACATTGCCAGGCGGACCGAACGATTTGGTTCCATAGATCCCGGGCTTTCACCCTTTTCATCACCTCACCGGTGGTACGGCCCTTCAGGTCCCATTCCCGATCTTCCAGTACCGCTTCGAGGAACTCCCGTGTAACCCGAACAGAATTGTTGGAGGATTGTCCACTTACCGTATTGTACGCTTCGTCTGTCCAATCGGTGGTATAAACAGGAGGTTCCGGGAAATCACCCCCTTCAGCATACAGCCGAAGGTACTGATGCAGGATTCCCTGAGGCACTCCAGCCTGGACTGCCTTCTGTAAAACCTCCCGTACACGGGGAGAAGTAGCGGGATCCTCGATCTTTTCCTTTCGAGCGGCTTCCAGCGCGTCCTTCAACCCTTTCAGTCTATCCCGAATCGTGCGGCTTCCCGATACCAGGGCTGCTACTTTGTACTCTTCCTCCACTTTCCATCGGATGTAGTGTTCGATGTCTGGGTGGTCTACATCCAGAATTACCATCTTGGCGGCTCTTCGGGTAGTGCCCCCGCTCTTTATGGCAGCGGCAGACCGATCGGCAATCTTCAAGAAGGACAGGAGTCCCGAAGAAACGCCTCCCCCGCTCAAAGGTTCGTTCTCGCCCCGGATCTTGCTGAAGTTGCTTCCTGTACCAGAGCCATACTTAAAAAGGCGAGCCTCCCGGTGAATCAGATCCATGATCCCCCCCTCGTTCACCAGGTCGTCTTCCACATCAAGAATAAAACACGCATGGGGTTGCGGCCGTTCATACGCATTGTTCGATTTCTGTAGTTTTCCGGTTTCCGGATTGACAAAGTAATGTCCCTGGGGAGGTCCTTCGATCCCATACACTTCGTATAAACCCGTGTTGAACCACTGGGGAGAATTGGGAGCCGCCATCTGGTCTGCCAGCATACGGAGGATCTCGTCGTAGAAGGCCTGGGCATCCTGGGAAGAATCAAAGTATCCGTACCGTTCACCCCACTTCCTCCACGTATGGGCCAAACGATGAAAGACCTGACGGGCGTCTGTCTCTCGACCGGATGGGGAAATCTCTCTGGGAACTCCGGTCTTTCGGAAGTATTTCTGGGCTAAAATGTCCGTCGCAATCTGCGACCAGGAGGAAGGAACTACCACTCCTTCCTGTCGGAATACGATCTTTCCCTTCGGGTCTTTAATTTCAGAAACCCGCTCCTCCCACTGGATCCCCTCGTAAGGATCCCTCCCCTCCTGGGTGAATCGACGCTGGATCTTCATGATTTCCCCCTACGCTATTGATAGGGTATAATATAGCATAGTTTTTTTATTATGACCACATATGTAGTGGATTATTTTACAATTTGTAGTTTAGTGAGTCCATCGTACACGAACTGCACGGAAAGGCCCGAAAGGATCAATCCCATGATCCGTTCGATCACCGAGAGCCCTGTACTGGAAAGAATGCGAACCAGATAATCCGAAACGCGAAGGAAAATTCCCGCTAGCAGGAGAACACATAGAAGAACTACCCCTACCGAGAGGTAGGTAGGTATACCGGCATCCTCTTTCCCTACGTACAGAAGGATAGTGGTAATCGTTCCAGGACCGGCAAGAATCGGAATCCCGAGAGGAAAAATCGAGACATCCTCCGAATCCTTTTCCAGTTCTGAAGTTTTCGTTCGCTTGGGAACAGCAAAGAGCATGTCCATGGAAACAAAGAAAAGGAGGATCCCCCCCGCAATGAAGAAGGCTCCTGTCTGTATCCCCAGGAACTGGAGGATCCCCCTTCCGAACAGGATGAACACGATAAAAACGATCGAAGCCGTCAAAAGGGCCCGGCTGATTACCCGCTTTTTCTGTTCTGGAGAAAAACCCGATGTGAGGGAAAGGTACAGGGGCAGAATCCCCACAGGATCCACCACGAGAAAGAAAGTGATGAACATAGCCAGGAGGTTCTGATCCACAGTTCCTTATACCATGCTCCCCCCACCTGTACAAGGTCCCTATAAATTCTATACGGTGGAGTTTGTATGGAGACAGAACCTTGTCTTGAAAGGGAGTCTTTTCGAAAAGAAATCTATTCTTACTATCAGAGCCACAAAAGATCATTTCCCTGGCGAAGGACCCAGAATCCCTATGAAATCGTCGTTTCCGAGTTCATGCTTCAGCAGACTCGAACCGAATGGGTCGAGAAAAAGTACCTACCCTTCCTCGCCGCTTTCCCCACTCTGGAGGCTCTTGCCCGAGCCCCGTTATCGAGTGTCCTTACCCTCTGGAAGGGGCTGGGATACAACCGACGTGCCCTCTACCTCCAGGAGTTTGTCCGTTACGCCCAAACACACTGGATGGGAATTATTCCTGCCGATCCTCTCCTGCTCCAGCAGTGCAAAGGTGTCGGACCCTATACAGCCCGAGCGATCGTCACCTTCGCCTATAATCTGCCCCACGTGTTTATCGAAACAAACATCCGTCGGGTGTTCCTCCATCACTTCTTTCCTTTGAGGCAGGGTGTCCAGGATAAGGAGATCCTCCCCTTGGTAGAGCAAACCCTCGATAGAGAAAACCCCCGGGAATGGTACTATGCCCTGATGGACTATGGGGCATACCTGGCCAAACAGTTCCCGAATCCCAACAGACGGAGCAAGCATTTCCTCCGGCAAGCTCCTTTCGAGGGATCCCGAAGGCAACTTCGGGGCAGGGTACTGTCTATCCTGCTCCAGACGAAAAAAGCATTGGATCCGCATACCCTTGCGGAAAGTCTATCGTACCCCTTGCCTGAAACCGAAAAAATACTGAAGGATCTATCTGCAGAAGGATTCATAGCCGAGGAATCGGGGAAGTACCGAATTCGGGATTATTGATCCTGACTCTTTCCCTGTGTATAGTGCAGTCAGGATGAATCAGATCAAAGTCTATTCCGCACTTGTGGCTACGACCCTTCTCTGGGGAATGTCTTTCATTGGCACCAAAGTGGCTCTTACGGCATTCACTCCATTCGCCCTTATTTTCTTTCGATTTTTTATCGCTTCCTTCTTTTTCCTGCTCTATTTTGTGTGGAGGGGATTCCCCCGGTTAACAAAAGACCAGCATATTCTTCTGGCCATTCTTTCCCTTTTCGAGCCAGTTCTGTATTACCTTTTCGAAACCTTCGGCCTCCAACGAACCACAGCCTCGGAAGCATCCCTCATCATTGCCTTAATTCCAGTTTTCGTACTCCTTTTATCCCATGCCTTTTTGAAGGAAAGGATACATCGAATCGCGAAGAGTGGGATCGGGCTATCCATCGTGGGGATCTTCCTCTTGATCGCGGGGAAGAACGGCCTTCAGTGGAATTCGGGTTCTACCCTGTGGGGAAATCTCCTTATTCTGGGAGCTGTCATCTCTACAGCTTGCTATACCCTCTTATCCCGTCGCCTGGGGCAGGAGGTTTCTCCTCTTGTCATTTCCTCCTACCAGTTTTTCTATGGAACCCTTTTTTTCTTCCCCCTGTTTCTTCTGTTTCCAAAAGTCCTAAATCAAATGATCAGTCCTTCTGCCCTGGGAGCATTACTGTTCCTTGCCTTTGGAGCTACGATTGGCGCCTTTCTCTGTTACAATTACGCATTGAGTAAGGTGAAGGCAGCTACTGCCTCGGTTTTTATAAACGGTATTCCTGTAGTCACCGCTTGTGTAGGATGGATCGTTCTGGGAGAGACCCTCACAGGGATCCAGCTCGTGGGAGCTTTCGTAGTAGTATGTGGGGTTTCTCTGACATCCCTAAAAAAAACATCCAGCGATCACCCAATCCGCTTGGCCTTGACCGAAAAATAGAGTATTTTTATATCAGTATGAAATTTACAGAATTTAATCTACAACCGGATCTACAAAAAGCAATCGAAGAAGCGGGATTTCAAGAGTGTTTTCCCGTTCAGGTAGAAACGCTAAAGCGAACCCTTGCAGGCAAGGATGTTCTGGTTCAATCAAAAACCGGGACGGGGAAAACAGCGGCTTTCCTCATTACCATCTTTCAACATCTCTCCAGTACCGAATCCTTCAAAGGCAGGAAAGCACTCGTCATCGTTCCCACCCGGGAGCTGGCAATCCAGATAGAAGAGGAAGCCAAACTTCTGGGGAAATACCTTCCTTTTCGCATCGGAAGTTTTTATGGGGGAATCGGATATGCCAGGCAGGAGGCCCTGCTGCGGGAAGGAGTGGATATCATAATCGGGACACCTGGCAGATTGATCGATTTCACTCAACAACGGAAACTCGATCTTCACCAGATTGGGATTCTCGTGATCGATGAGGCGGATCGGTTGTTCGACATGGGATTTCTACCCGATCTACGAAAACTCCTCCGCCGCATGGGTAGTGCGAAAGATCGATTGACCATGCTCCTGTCAGCTACCCTATCCCTCCGTGTCAGTACCCTGGCATGGGAATACATGCATGAAGCTGAAGAAGTGGTGATCGATCCCGAACAGGTAACGGTAGATACCATCACTCAGGCAGTCTATCACGTGGGCTCTTCGGAGAAGTTTTCCCTCCTTCTGGGAATCCTCCATAAACACAATCCCAAGAGTGTAATCATCTTTACAAACACGAAACAAGCAGCCGAGGAAGTAGCCAAACGGCTCGAATTGAATGGGTACAAGAGCCAGTACATTATGGGAGATCTTCCCCAACGAAAAAGGCTGCGGATTATCGAAGATCTCAAGTCTAACCGGATCCAAATTCTCGTAGCTACCGATGTAGCTGCTCGGGGACTCCATATCGACGATCTTGACATGGTGGTGAACTACGATGTTCCTGAGGATCCGGAAAACTATGTGCATCGGATCGGCCGTACCGCGAGAGTGGGAAAGAGCGGGAAAGCCATCATGCTGGCCTGTGAACGGTATGTGTTCGGATTGGAAGCTATCGAGAAGTTCATCGGGATGAAGATTCCAGTGGAACTTTTCGATGAGTCCCTTCTCTTTGAAGACAGGAGTGCAGGAAGAAAGATCGAACGGGATTCGTATCGCTCCCGCCGGGATCAACCTCAGGATCATCGGAGGGCGCGGAAACCTCTTCGTAAGCCAATAAAAAACCAGGCAGAACGAGCAACCCCTGGCCATGTAGCAGTAGGTGCTAAAGTACCCAGGGAAATACAGGGGGAAAAGAGGCGAGTTGTCCGCAACACAAAGTACCCATCCCTCGAGGAAAGGCTTTCTCTATACCAGGAAAAGTACGGAGAACGCTTCAAACCAGCAGAAGGAGAAAAAAGGAAAGCATCCGGCGAGGGGAATCACCCCACCCCCACATCCACAGAACCCCCTCCCGCTACAGGAAAGAAGCAAGGATTTTTATCCCGCCTTCTTTCTCTTTTCAAGCAGTGAGGACTTAAGGGGGGGCAGCTGGCTTAGGGTTTCGTTTTCCCCTTTCGCAGCGGGGCTATACCGCGACATCCTTATCGTAATCGATCTCGGGAAAGCCGAAACCGTGTAGATTGAGAAAGTCCTTCGTATACTGTTCCAGATCGGCCAGTTGACGGAGATTTTCCTGAGAAACGATTTTCCATCGTCTATCCACTTCTGCCTGGACATCCTCCTGCATCTCCCAATCATCCATCCGTATGCGTCCCTCTTCGTCCAGCGGCACAGGATTTCCGTCATAGAGTTTTTCTGCGAAGAGTCGGTACATTTGTTCTATGCATCCTTCATGGATTCCCTTTTCCTTCATCACCTTGAACAAAATAGCCAGGTACAGGGGAACCACCGGAATCACAGCGCTTGCTCGGGTTACAACCGCTTTGTTCACTGAGATGTATGCCTTGCCCTGCAGGGAAGCAAGTTTCTTCGTAAGTAGTTTCGCCGTAGCTTCCAAATGTTCTTTAGCCTTTCCGATCGTTCCATCCCGATACACAGCGCGGGTCAATTCCGGGCCGATGTAAGAATATGCCAATGTTACGACTCCAGGTGCCAATACCCCGGCCTGGGAAAGGGCATCGATCCACAGTTCCCAATCCTCCCCTCCCATCACTTTCACCGTCGGTTCGATCTCTTCAGGGACCGCAGGGGTAATGTCTACTTCCTGCAATTCCCCGGTCAAAGGATTTACCGATTTCGCATGGTAGGTGGTTCCAATTGGTTTAAGCACCGAACGGTACTGGACTCCTGTTTTTGGATCTGTCCGTACGCCGGAGGCAAGACTGTAGACCACAAGATCAACCGTTCCGAAAAGTTCCTTGATTTTCTGTATCGTCTGTTCCTTCACCTCATTGGAAAAGGCGTCTCCGTAGATATTTTCAGCAATGAGTCCTGCTTTTCGTGCTTCCTCCGTAAAGGTTTCGCTCGCATACCAGCCAACCGTGGCGGTTCGTTTTTCTGATGCAGGCTTCTCATAGGCGACGGAAAGGGTTCCGGAACCCGCTCCAAAGGCCAGGGCAATCCGGGATGCCAATCCATACCCTGCAGATCCTCCTATAATGAGCACATGCCCGGGCCCTTTGAAGGGTTTCTGTTTCTTTACATACTCGATCTGCTGTTTCACGTGGAGCCGAAGACCTTCCGGATGAGCATTCATGCAAATATTGTTTCGGATCATTGGTTTCACTACCATCCATGTTCCTCCCACATTTGGTTTGCCTGACTGTAACGGGAACGAGGGAAAAGGTCAATCCATTTGTCGGCCATTGGCCGAATTAAAATCCGGATCAACCGAATCCACTGGTTTCCTCTCGATTGACCTTCCTTCGTTCCTGTACTACTGTACCTGCCATGCAGGTACCGATCTATAGCTGGAAAAACCTACAGGAGGCGGTGAAACACCGCCTCCTTTCACGGGCAGAGATCGAAATCAGCGATGCCCTCGAGTCGGTGAAACCGATTCTGGAGGACGTAAGGAAAAGGGGGGATGCTGCTCTACGGGCGTATACCCTCAAGTTCGATGGGGTAGATCTAGAGAATCTTCCTCTTCTGGTACAGGGCGAAGAGTTCGCCCATGCGGATCGAGTTCTTCCGCGAGAGGTAAAAGAAGCCCTCGAGTTCGTCATCGAGAACGTAACCGCCTTTCATAGGAACCAATTGCCTCCTCCCCTCTCTTTCACCGAAGTCAGACCAGGGGTGTATGCGGGAGAACGCGCGAGCTCTATTCCTTCGGTGGGGCTGTACGTACCGCGGGGTAAGGGGAGTTTTCCTTCCATGCTCTACATGCTGGCTATCCCTGCAAGGATCGCAGGGGTTCCGGAAATTCGGATCGTGACACCACCCAACCCTGATGGATCAGTGGATCCCGCTTGCCTCTATGCGGCCGAACGAATCGGCGTGCGGGAAGTCTATCGGGTGGGGGGATCTCAGGGGATTGCCGCTCTCGCCTACGGGACCGAATCGATTCAAAAGGTAGGGAAGATCCTCGGGCCTGGTTCCCGGTATGTGGCTGCTGCAAAACGGTTAGTTTCCTCCATCGTAGATATTGGGATGCCTGCGGGCCCCTCTGAAGCAATTGTTTTAGCCGACAGGAAAGCAGATCCCAGGTTAGTCTGCCTGGACCTCTTGATCGAAGCAGAGCACGGATCGGACTCCGCTGCCTTCCTCGTTACCCCCGATCCTTCCCTCGCCGAGAAAGTAGCCTCTCTTATCACCCACAGGGTAATTTCCATCCCTGAACCTAGAAGAACCTTCATCATGGATGTGTTCAAGCACTACGGGGGTATCATTCTCACCGACACAATGGATGATGCCATAGAAGTAGTGAATGCCTTCGCTCCCGAGCACCTGCAGCTTCAGGTGGAATATCCTTTCGATCTGCTTGGCCGAATACATCATGCAGGGGAAATCCTCCTGGGCTCCCGAACCCCCTTTAGTGTGGCTAACTATTCTACAGGAGCCAATGCAGTGTTACCTACGGGCGGGTTTGCCCGTACCTTTTCTCCTGTTTCTGTTCGGGATTTTCTCAAGTACACCTCGATCGTGCAGGTAACTCCGACAGGTTTTGCCTCCCTTAAAAAGCCTGTCCAGATACTGGCAGAATACGAGGGGTTCCCTTCCCACGCACAGGCAGTAATCGAACGTACCTCTTTCGGAGATTACCGAGAAGTTTCGCAGGCACCCACAATTGAGGAAAACCTAGCAGGTGGCCACCCCCAAGGCGATTCTGCGTCAACGGGGTAATGCCAGATGCGCACGCATGTTACCCTGAAAGAGGCTTTCTCCTATATCGAATCTTTCACGAACTTCGAGAAAAAGCCTTTTCCATTGCGATTTTTTCGTCTGGACCGGATGCATCGATTGCTGGACCTCTTTGACCATCCAGAAGAATCTTTCAGATCTTACCATATAGCAGGTTCCAAAGGAAAAGGCTCCACCGCCACTTTCCTGGCCTCCATCTTGAAGGAAGCGGGATTCCGCACCGGTCTGTATACCTCACCCCACCTCGTGTCTTACAAAGAACGGATCACCCTGGCAGGTGAGGAAATCGACGATGAGGTCTTTCTGGAACAGATCGCGTCGATCCAGGATCGTCTTTCAAGGTTCCAGCCTGAGGATTTTCCTGGTGGGGAATATCCTACCACCTTCGAACTCCTTACCTGTCTGGGCTTTCTCGTGTTCCGTCAACTGAAATGCGACTTCGCGGTGCTGGAAACCGGCATGGGGGGGCGACTGGACGCCACGAACGTTGTGTACCCTATCGCCTCGATCCTTACACCGATCGAACTGGAACACACAGAGTACCTGGGTGACACAATCCCACAGATCGCCTCCGAAAAAGCGGGGATCATCAAACCAAACACCCCTGTTGTCGTGAGCCCCCAGGGTTCAGAAGCTTTGGAAGTGTTTCGTAGCGTCGCGGAAAGCCTGGATAGTCCCCTCCATTACCTACCCCATTACCTTTGGTCCTTCGAAGCCCACACTTATATCGAGGGAACCGAATTGCGCCTGGAATGGAACGCGGACCTGTTTCCTTCTTCCTTGTCTTTCAAACCTCTACGGATCCTCCTACGTCTCCTCGGCGAAGTACAGGCGGAAAACGCAGCCCTCGCAGCTCTGACTATCCATCTCACGATGCCCCACCTTAACGGCGAATTTGTCCAGAGAGGACTCGAAACCGCCTACCTGCCCGGGAGGTTTCAGCGGATCCAGGATTCCCCTCCTGTGTATGTGGATGGGTCCCATACACCCCTTTCAGCCCGCAGGCTTCTCCATTCTTTCCTGGAGATCTACCCCCATCCCCACACCCTGATCCTCGGGGTCGTGTCGGGCAAGCGATACGAGGAGATCGCCTCCATCCTTTGCCCCGCCTTCCAGCGGGTGATCGTCACTACCCCCGGCACCTTCAAGCAGAGCGATCCCGGAGCCCTCGCGGAATGCTGTAAGCGACACAACACCGCCACCCTCCTAATTCCAGATCCTCGGGAAGCGTTGAATGCCGCCCTTGCCACCCTGCCCGATCCGGAAGCTCCTGTCCTCGTCACCGGCTCCTTTTACCTGGCGGGTGAGATCCTGAAGGCGGTACTTCCTACAAAGGATGGTACTGTGTCATTGTGCAGTATACCGCCTTGGAGGAAGTGACGTGGCAGGAGCCGCCGCCTTTTGCCTGCGTTGGTGTCAATAACGGGATTGCTCCCCATACTGTGATGTATAAATTAACGAACGAACGACAAGTCGAATCCCTTCGATTGAAAGGGCCATCCGTTCCACAAGACCTTTATACCATTCCAAGGGATCCAGGGTATTTTCGAAATATTTCGCTATCCTGTAAAAATACGATGAAACGTATCGCTCCTTCCCTCAGTTCGGCGCCTTTTGGTTAGTGCATCTCGTATCTCTCCTGTAAGCGGCGCGCAGCTGCCTGGATATCGAAATTTTCAGGGTATGACATCTTCTTTCCCCTCGCCTTTATGATAACACTTTTAATATGAGAGGTAAAAGGATCAGTAAGGATGATGAAGGGGAATCGGTACAATATCTCCCAGGTATCCTTGTCTAGTGATTATTTCCTAACAATACTATAGAGTAGAAAAGATACTAAAGGAGTTTATTGTTAATGGATGGCAAATTGCCTTATTCGTCCCTTCTTCCCATAGAATACCTGGCCGCTTGTTTCAATGACGTGACCAACTCTTATAAATTCTACTGGTTTCTGGCCATCCTAGAGAAAGTAAAGAAAGGAACAGACTCTAGGATTCTCTTGAATGATCTTCTCGCTGAGATGATAGCTTCTGTATGGTATCCTACAAATTATTTTCGTCTCTCTTTCGGAAAACAAGACCGGCTTGGAAACCTTGCACTTCAGCTGGCAACAAGCAACGATATTTCTATGGATGCTCCTAAAAATAAAATAAAGGAGACTATTCTAAAGAACTTAAATGCAAACACCCCTATCGGCCGTAAAATAAAGACCCTGGGCGCTTACGTACCCTATCGTTTCCTTCGACCCTTTTTTCCCGAATTAAGGGGATTATTGGATAGTCAAGTTAATGCTAAGATCATGGTTCTCTCAGAAGAACGATTTGCCAGTCCAAGCCCCTGCATGTATCGTTTTGTGTACCCAACACAAGAAAGCATTGAACTTCATCCCGATTGGATAGAATACCTGAAGAAGCACTTTGTTATTTTACGTGAGTTTTGTTTATGGAATCTACTTAATTACCTACAACGTAACAATCCGAATGTGCCGAATGTTGCGTCGAAACTCTTTGAACCTCAGGAACGTAATCTGAATAAGGCCCGGGTCTTCTGGCGCACAGCAATAGAACTACTGGGGAGATTAAAGTGTATCTATTCTGGAATAGA
>CALKLC010000102.1 GCA_937991975.1 uncultured Spirochaetales bacterium
TGACGGGCCGGGCACGAGGGTTTGGATTCGTGGAAATGGCCACAGAAGAAGGCGCCCAGGCTGCCATCCAGGCCACAAACGGCATGGAACTGCGCGGCCGACAGCTTCGCGTGAACGAAGCTCTTGAGCAGAACCGCGACAAAGGGAATCGTTCCCGAGGACATGGCGGCTTCGGCGGCGGATTTCGGGATCGGTATTAAGAGAGAGTCGCCAGTAAAATAGCACTGATCAAAGATACAGTACTGAAAAAAGAGGCCGGGTGCGTTGACCGCCCGGCCTTTTTTTATGCACAGGTCAGCGGATCTAATCCTGCCGGCAACAAATGTAAAATATCTTCGAAGAGCTTTTAAAGGAGGAGAAGTATCGAGGGGGCATGCTTTTTATGGTTTGACTCTGCAACTTTTCTATACCCTTTCAATCCCCTCTAACCGTTCCAGGATCCGGAGATAATCTTCCTGTGTAAGGACAGGGATATTGTCCTTATTGGAGCCGTTGGCAGCGGATTTTTCGGCAATGAGGGGAAAATCAGTTCTGGGCACTCCAAAGGTTTTGAATGCGGGTAAGCCGACTCTCTGGGATAGATCTTTCACGAACTGCACAGTGGTCTGGGCAGTTTCCCACAGGTTGGAAGACTTCAAGGTTTCTTGTTCCCCAAAGGCTGCTTGCCTTCTAGAGGCCTCTCTTTGGTCAGGAGTTTTTTCGGCTTGGACCAGAGATTTTTTTGCTTTCCCTGCCGGGTGGGATAGGTAGGGGACTCCCATAGCCCAACCCAAGCGGGCATACCGGTTTACATTCGCCTCCAAACAATACTCCATTACATAGGGGAGGCACACGGCGTTACAAACCCCATGGGGAAGGTCGTACATTCCGCCCAACGCTTCCGCGATGCAGTGAACTGCGCCCACATCCGCATGGCTGAAAGCGATTCCTGCCAGAAGGCTTCCCAGGAGCACAGCAGAACGGGCTTCCAGATCCTTGCCATCCAGAACAGCCCGGGGAAGGTGTTTTGCGATTAGCTCAGCCGCATGCAAAGCACAAGCATCCGCGATAGGCTCCGCTACCCGGGATGTATAAGCCTCGATCGCATGAGTCAGCGCATCCATCCCCGTGGAAGCGGTCAAGGCTGGAGGCATGGAAAGAGTCAGCTCTGGATCGATCAGGGCCACTTTGGGAGCGATGGAGGGGGATTTTACGGTATATTTGAACCGGGCCTTCGTATCGGTGATAACAGCTCCGAAGGTGACCTCACTTCCTGTACCAGCCGTAGTGGGTATGGCTATTATGGGAAGCGGATGGGGGCCGATACGGGATCGGTCCTCGTAGTCCCGCGGGTTCCCCCCGTACTCTGCCAGGATAGAGGCAACCTTTGCGCAATCAAGGGGACTTCCGCCTCCGATAGCGAGTAAACCTTCGGCCCCAAGCCTTCGGGCAGCTTTTGCCGCTTCTTCCACGTTCCTGTCCTTTGGATTCGGTTCTACACCATCGAAGACTTCCATCAGGTAACCCTTCCGAAGGAGGAGGGATGTCATCCGGGCAAACCAGGGGAGTTTGGAAACGCCTGGATCCGTGATGATGAGAATCCTCTGTACCCCTAACTCCTGGAGAAAATCGGGGATCCGTTGGTGTATCCCGATGCCGTATTCGATCCGTGTGGGAAGGATAAAGGAAAAGGAAGGACTCAAGTTCGTGCCATGGTTCATATGTTCTGTATACCATGAGCGGATTCTGCTTGCATAGATTTTTGGATTCGAGTTGACAGGGGTAGAACAGCTTCTTATATTGCAGGTGTAGCATATTGAGACAGGTTATTGCAAAATACACCGGTATCTAGAAAGGCCGGGGAAGCAGATGGGGTCTGGTGGCCCTCGCGGTCTTCAAAACCGTCGGCCGCTTTTTGCGGTGGTAGGTTCGATTCCTGCCTCTTCCGGATATGGAAAATCCCTACGCTTCTATCCCACAGGTTTCCCGGATATTGGAAGAAGAGTGGATAAAACAGTGGTTTCCCCGGTTGAGCCGTGCATTGACAGCAGAGACGGTCGCTTCTGCACTGCAGGAATTGCGCAAGCAGGTTCGTAAAACGGGAACTCCCGTTTCCGCAGAAGAAACCATCCGAATGGTAACCGAGGCCTGCCGGAAGATGCAGCGCAGGAGGCTTCAGCGGGTGTTGAATGGTACAGGGGTGATCCTCCATACCAACATGGGAAGAAGTCCTCTATTGCCCGATGCCTGGGATGCGGTGCGAGACTTAAATACCCGCTACTCCAACCTGGAACTGGAGCTGCAGACGGGGAAAAGGGGTTTAAGGAGTGGCTTGGTCCCGGAACTCCTTCGGATCCTTACCGGAGCAGAAGCGGCGCTTGTAGTGAACAACAATGCGGCAGGGGTTCTCCTTACTCTTACGGCCCTCGCAAAGGATCGAGAGGTGATCGTATCCCGGGGACAGCAGATCCAGATAGGAGGGGGCTTCCGGATTCCCGAAATCCTGGCCCTCTCAGGGGCTCGTCTTGTGGAGGTAGGCACAACCAACATCACAACTCTTTCGGATTACCTTTCTGCGGTTACCGAGCGGACGGCCCTGGTGATGGTGGTGCATACCTCGAACTTTCGGATCCGGGGATTCACTTCTCACCCCTCGGTCAGGGAACTGTCTTCCCAGTTGCCTCCGTCTGTGGGATTGGTGGTAGATCAGGGATCGGGTGTTACGAGGGAACAGATCCCGGGAGAAACACCCATTCGGACCTTTCTGCAGGAAGGAGCCCATCTGGTGTGCTGTTCTGCCGACAAAGTTCTGGGAGGGCCGCAGGCGGGAATCGTAATGGGAAAGGAAGAATGGATCAATCGACTACGTAAGCATCCCCTAATGCGAGCCTTCCGGCCCGGGAAAACGATCCTTTCGCTGCTGGAGGAAGTGCTGATCCGCAGAGTAGATGGACCATCCTATACCGAATCGGTGTATTCCATTCCCCTGGAAGAGTTGAAACGGTACGGCCGAAAGATCCTGAAGGGGATCCCACGGGAGGTGGCGGATCTGGTCCCGGCGTTTGGAACTACGGGAGGGGGGAGCGCACCGGATGAGAAGTTCCGATCCCTCGCGATTGAACTCAAGACAGATGAAAAGCCCGAAACCCTGCTTCGCCGTATGCGGGAGCTTCCTGTACCCCTTATCGGCACGATCGAGGATGGAAGAGTCAGGCTGAATCTTTCCACCCTGGCAGGGGAGAACCCGCAGGATGTACGGAATGCCTTACTGACAGTGCTGCAACTCCCCGAAAGAGGTGCGGACAATGAGACTACCCACACAGAGTCTGAAGTAGCCTTACCGGAGTAGCACGGGAAGCAATTTCGCATAATCCTCAGCACAAGGAGAAACCGGATGCCAGTGGTAGGCACGGCAGGTCATGTGGATCATGGTAAAACACTCCTCATAACCGCACTGACAGGGGTTGATACCGATCGACTGCCAGAGGAAAAACAGCGGGGTATGACCATCGATCTGGGTTTTACCCATTTTCTCGATCCTGGGGGCCGGCCGATCGGTGTGATTGACGTGCCAGGGCATGAACGGTATATCCGGAACATGGTGGCTGGTGCCTGGGGGATGGACTGTGCTCTCCTTGTTGTGGCAGCGGATGACGGGTGGATGCCTCAGACAGAGACCCATGCCCGGGTCCTCTCTGTGTTTGGAGTGAAGCGGATTATCCTTGTTCTGAATAAGATCGATCTTGTATCCCCTGCGCAGCTGGATATGGTGGAACAGGATGTAAAACAAAGGGCCAATACCCTGTTCGGATACCCCATCCCGATAGTACGGGTGTCCGCTCGAACCGGCGAGGGGATAGAACTTCTAAAAGCAACGATCATTCGCGAACTGGACAATGAGTTTGAGAGGAGCGGGCCGCAATCCAAAGAGATCATTGAACGCCTCTACATCGACAGGGTGTTCTCTTTGAAGGGAGCCGGGACTATTGTCGCGGGGAGTCTTAGGAGAGGCAGGATTCGTGTGAACGACGAGCTTCTCCTCTTTCCCCGGAAGGAGGTGGTGCGGGTTCGAAGAATCCAGTCGTACAGTAGAGACTACCAGGAGATCGTGGCGGACGAAAGTTCGGGGGCGGTCCGGGTTGCGCTCAATCTACAGGGCATCTCTACCCCGCCTGTTCGAGGAGACTGTTTGGTCCCCTATACGCTGAGTAATACGGGGAGGGAAAGAAGATCGTCGGGGGGATCGGTTGAGGTGTGTAATGAATGCCTTGCTTTAGGCTGCTTCGTTTCCCCCATCCGGGCACAGCAGGAAGCGGAAATAGCCTTTGGCACTTCCCATCAGAAGGTTACTCTGTACCGGTTGAAAAAGAATCCCTCAGAGGAGGAGCCCCTGCGATTGGTGTTAGAAAAGGCTGCCTTCTTTGTGCCGGGTGATCGATTCCTCCTGATCCGCCCCGGCGGAGCTGACATCCTGGGATGGGGGGAAGTGCTCTGGGGTGGGAAGACTACTCCTAAAGAGAGGGCTAGAGTGGTGAGACTCTTCCAGGAAGGATCACCGCGCCCTGCTCCGATCGAAGTAGAAGCCGTGCTCAAAGGATTCGCTTTTTACGAAACGGAGTTTCGCCAGGCAGATAGTTTGGGGGTTCCCCCATTGCGGCGAATCGGGAACTATCTGTTCGATCCTGATTTTCTAGAACAAACCAAAGGGAAGATTCATGATTTGATCATGAGATCCGCAAGGGTTACGATTTCCGCACTATCCCGGGCGGTTTCTTTACCCGAAGAAGCGGTAAAAGGGATTGTCGGAGAATTGAAGGAGACAGGCGCACTGCTGGAATGGTTACAGGAACACAGGGCAGGAGAACGAATAGGGAATGGTACAGACCCACTCCCGAGATCTTTGGATGGTGTACGGAAGGGATCAGAGTCGCTAGCGAAAGGATCTGGAGAGGCTGTGAGCGCCGTGCATGCCGCCTCTTTGCCAGCCCGGGCTCTGAAACTGTACCAGGAAATTCAAAGGCAGGGTGAAAGGCCGTGGGAATTGCAGCCGGGCAGCGGTAGGTCGGTACGGGAAGATATCGATTTGTTGTGTCGGGTAAAAAAGATTGTGCCCCTCGATGAATCCCTCTATTTAGCTACAGAAGCGTATCTCGCTATCGTACGACGGATCCTTTCCGGCCGTGCAATGGGTGAACGAATTGCGATCGGTGAGGCAAAAAACGCTACAGGTCTTTCCCGGAAATATATTCTTCCCCTCTTAAATCGGATGGAACGAGACGGGTGGGTGAAGCGCTGGGGGGATGATCGGGAGATTCGCCGAACATGGACAGAATAACAGCAAGATGAAAAGTAGGGGAAATGAAATTGTAGGGGCCGCAGGCTGTATGTACAGTGCAAAGGAACATTCAATCAAAAGGGGGGTATTCATTTTTGTTCAAGAGAGGTATACTGCGGGAACTTTATGTCTATGAGGTATGGTATGAAAAAATGGATTCTACCCATTGGGATGTTCTTATTGATCATTGCGCTGGGAAGCTGCGAAAAGAAGCCGGCGATTGAGAAAGAAAAGCACGTGTCCTTTCATTACAAGGGAACTTTGGATGACGGAACGGTGTTTGACTCCTCTGAAGGTAAAGAGCCGCTTGCCTTTATTTACGGGGTTGGGCAATTGATCCCCGGGCTGGAAGATCAGATGAAGGGAATGAAGGCAGGCGAGAAGAAAACCATCAAGGTAAAGGCGGAAGACGCGTACGGTCCATACAGGGAAGACATGGTAGTCCCTGTACCTAAAAAGGATTTTCCGCCCGATATCAAGCCAGAGATAGGGATGCAGCTGATGGCCCAAACCATGTTTGGACCTGTTCCTGTACGGATCAAGGACATAAACGAAACAAGTATCTTTATCGATTACAATGCTCCTCTGGCTGGAAAAGATCTCACCTTCGATATCCAGATCGTGGAAGTCCGGGATGCCACTGCCGAGGAACTGGCGCCTTTCAAGAAGGAAGCCGAACAGACCCAGCTGCCGGGAGGAACCCTTCCACCCGTTCCCAAAGCAGAGAAGTAGTAAGAACTGCTAACCCCTTTTTAAGGGGCTCTGGGGCTGCGGCTTTTAAACTCACTTTCAATTTCTATTTTTCCAGGTCATTTTTCGGGCGGCTCCCGTACCGGCGCTACACTTGAGAATGCAACACTGTAGGATTATGATTTTTCTATCCCCACCACAATATTCGCACCAGTAAGTTTGATTTTTACTAATATTTCCAAAAATATACCATTTTTGTTCAATAATTAGTATTCCTATCAATTTACTATTAAATAGAGAGTTTAAAGAACGGAGGTAACCCATGAAGTACCACACATTGGCGATTACGAATCCAGTAGATTTGATCTTTGGTCATTCCCTAAAACCGGTTCGTTCCAGACGGGGTCTTGTGATTGGGGGAGGGAAAGTGTACCCGGAGTTAAATTTTACCCTTCCTCCCATGGCCTTAACAGAGGAAACCTTTCCGGATGTACGGGAACAGTATAGGAGCATCGTGGTAGATGCTCTACAGCGAGCAGTGGATCTTCATATGGAAGGACTTGTGCTGGAGTTCGAAACCCTCCTGGAAATGACCTTACATCCTGCATGGGGAGTGGAATTGGTGCAAGTTATGAATGAGGTTTGCGAAAATTTCTATCAGAAGTATGGATTGAAAACAGAAATCCGGCTCACCCCCAATGATACACGGGATTTCGAACGTCCGGTCCGGATGAGGACCAGCCGATACCTGGAATCAATGTTCCAGTTATTCGAAGAAGGGGCTCGGGCTGGAGGGACATTCCTTTCTATCGAAAGTACGGGTGGGAAGGAAGTTTGTGATGAGGCACTGGTGAACTGTGATACAGCAGGAGTGGTTTTTGCCCTGGCAGTATTAGGGGTGCGGGATATGCGTTTCTTATGGAAGCATATAGTGGACATTGCTCACCGGACAGGTACTCTCGCGGGAGGAGATACAGCCTGTGGCTTTGGAAACACAGCAATGGTTCTGGCAGAGAAAAAATACATTCCCAGGGTGTTTGCCGCTATGGTCCGAATCGTCTCGGTAGTGCGTACACTGGTTGCTATCGAAGAGGGGGCAGAAGGGCCTGATAAGGATTGCGGTTATGAAGGGATCTATTTGAAGGCCATCACCGGGCTTCCCATATCGATGGAAGGGAAAACCGCCGCCTGTGCCCATTTCAGTCCTGTGGGGAATGTGGCCGCAGCCGCGGCTGACTTATGGTCCAATGAAACAGTAGCTAACATGAAACTCCTTTCGGGAATGGCACCTACCGCTTACCTGGAGCAGTTGGAGTATGATGCCCGATTGATGAACAGGGCAATTGAAACGGGCACAGCGCCGATACTCCAGAAACTCTTTGTAGAAAGCGATATTCACCTGGATCCGCAGGCTTTAATACTCGCGCCCGAAGTGGTAATTGCCATATCGAAGGAGATGGTTCAAGCAAAAAACCATCTGGAAGCGGCTGTGCGAGGGGCGCAAAAGGGGATGGAAATCCTGGCTGAAGCGCATCGAAATGGATCCCTTCGGTTAGAAGAACGGGAAGTAGAGTGGTTGAACAGGATTCAGGAGGAGTTGGCGGGGCTTCCCACTGAAGAAAATAGTCTTACGGAACTAGTAGAGCCAACCCTTGATCCTCAGAAGGTAATCCTGAGCGAGTACGGATTGTAGGAATACTGAGCTGCCTTTCAGGCTTCTCTCTGGATGAGAACCTTCTCTGTCCAGCGGCCGCTTCTGTAGTACAGAACAGAAATAGCTGTCCCAACGATCCATCCAGTGGGCATAGACCACCAGATTCCAGGCACTCCCCAGAAGCGGGAGAATACGATCGCCGCTGGTACCCGGATGAGCCACATGGCTAACAGGGTGGTAAGGAAAGGGACCATCACGGCACCTGCTCCGCGGATCACCCCGTTGGTGATGAACATCAGAGTAAAGACCAGATGAAAGGGAGCGATGATCTTCAGGTACTCTGACCCAACCCGAACCACCTCTGGATCCTGACTGAAGATTCCGATCAGCTCCCTTCGGAACGTGAGGAATAGAAGGATCATGATCCCTACAATGCCGAATCCGATCCGTAAAGCGGCAGCATATCCAGCCCTGACTCGATCTGGTCGGCCTGCCCCCAAATTCTGTCCTGCAAAGGACGAAACCGCCAGGCCAATGTTCATGGCAGGGAGGGCCGCTAGCGAATCGATCCTGGATGCAGCGGTAAAACCAGCCATTACTGTCGCGCCAAATCCATTTACAATGGCAATCATGAACATCATCCCCAGGGAAACCAGGATCTGTTGCCCCCCTGTAGGCACCCCGATTTTGAGGCTCAGGCGAAACAATACAGGGTTAAACGAAAGATGGGCAAAATTGGTCCGTAACACCGGGTGGGTACGGTTTAAATAGAGGATGGATCCGATGACTGAAACTCCCTGACTGATCACGGTAGCCCAGGCAACCCCCTTTGTCCCCCACTGGAATCGTATCACGAACAGAAGATCTAAACAGATGTTTAGAACCGTGGCAATGATTAGCATGTATAGGGGCGTTTTCGAGTCTCCCAAGCCTCGAAGGATGGAACTTACCCCATTGTAGCCAAGCATCAGTAGGGAACCTCCAAAAATGATGCGGAGGTACGAAGCTGCCGAAGGTAATACATCCGGGGGGACACGTAAAATCCGTAGAAGGGGATCGGTCCAAAGAATTCCCCCGATACTCAAACCAATCCCCATCCAGAATAAAGCCATGTAGGTGGTGTCGATGATGGATCGGACCTTATCCATCTGTTTTGCCCCATACGCCTGGGCAATCAGGATATTCGCTCCCATGGTTAGACCTGTCATGAGGGCAATCATGAAGAAGATCACAGGAAAGGAGGATCCCACTGCAGCCAGCGCCTCCTTCCCCACAAAGTTTCCCACTACCCAGCTATCCACCATATTATAGAATTGCTGAAAGAGGTTTCCGATCAGCATGGGAAGAGAAAACCTAAGAATCAAAGACCCTTCACGGCCCTGGGTCAAGTCTTGCATGGTAGAGCTGATAGTAGCGAGGAACCTGCCGACTGTCCAGTGAACAGCAGATTTAAGAAGGGTAGGTAGAGCCGGAATTAAGGGTTTTCCAATGTTGTGTAACAGGGGCGACCTTCGAATATATCCTTGTGGGGAAAAGCACTTCTTAATTTTGGTGTCAGAGCATTGAAGACAGTGTCCGATATAGCAATACAGCCAGGCTTTGTCCAATACTTTTCAAGGTGGGCCGCATAGTTGATCACATCGGATACAATCTTGCCGGTCTCCATGTTGAACTTTACTTTGCCGCTATCCAACCCAATCCTCAGTGCAAAATCTTCCGACAGAGGATACTCGGGGGAGAGCTGAAAAACCCGAAGGGAACGCTGGATGTCCAGAGCGCAAAGAACTGCCCGAATTTCGTGACCCTTGAACGTCATGGCGATCAATCCGCCATCCCCTGCCCAGTTCCAGATCCTGCCATCGTAATGGCCCAGAAGATGATCCAGGAATGTGGTGAACTTGAAATAGAGTTTTTCCATCACTTTCTGACCATGCGTGCGAACGAGTTCCGAATTTCCTACGATGTCGAGACTCATGATAGTACACTCGTAGAGCTTGTCGTTTTTCAGAGCTCCCCAGTTCTTGAGTTGCGACGGATCCTTACCAATAGGAACGATCTTCCCGCTCTTGAAGTCGTACTGGTACCCCTGGGAAGTCATCGAGGTGAGGAAAGACTCGAGTCTTTGTAGTTCTATCGTTCGATTGAGGAAATATTTCCCATCCAACCCCGTAACGAACTGTACCAGCCGAAGGAGTCCCCCATTCCGGTCAGCCTCAATCGTTTCGCAAAGGATGAGGGCTGCTTTACGACTGGAAATGGTAATGTGCCGTTCCGTTCCGGAAAGTGTATAGTGATCGTACTTTTTATCCAGGAGAAAACGACCGATTTCGTTGATTTCTTCGGGCTTGAAGTTGGCCGCTAAAAGTTCTACAAATTCGTTCTTCAGCACGTCGTCCATCATAGATTCTTATTCTACCGCCTTATGGAGATATCCGCAAGAACGATTTTTATGGAGTTAGTTGGAGAGATATACTACTATTTCTTTGGAGGTGCCCTCTATGCTTAAGATTACATTTCTCGGAGCGGGAAGCACGATCTTCGCCAAGAATGTATTGGGCGATTGTCTTTTGACCCCCTCTCTTCAGGAGGCAGAGATAGCCCTGTACGACATCGACCCCGAACGGTTGGAGGATTCGTTCCGAATGTTACAGGCTATCAATCACACGATGAACAGCGACCGGGCCCGCATTGCGGCTTACTGCGGGGTAGAAGAACGGTTTAAAGCGCTATCTGGTGCTTCTTTTGTGGTGAACGCCATTCAGGTAGGGGGGTATGAACCTTCCACCGTTATCGATTTTGAGGTACCGAAACACTACGGGATCCGGCAGACCATCGGGGATACACTGGGCATCGGAGGGATCTTTCGGGGATTACGAACGATCCCTGTGGTTTTAGAGATAGCCCGGGAGATGGAAAAGGTGTGCCCGGAGGCGTGGTTCCTCAACTATGTGAACCCAATGGCCATAGTCACGGGCGCGTTACTCAAGGGCAGCAGCATCAAAGTTGTGGGCCTCTGCCACTCAGTTCAGGTATGCGCGCAGACTCTTCTCGAAGAAGTAAAACTGAAAGTAAATGAAGACGCTTTGAATTGGAAGATCGCCGGGATCAACCACATGGCCTGGCTTCTCGAAATCACAAAACACGGGAAGGATCTCTATCCGGAGATCAAGCTACGAGCAGAAAGAATCCTTGAATCGCAGGAGCAGAGGGATATAAAAGCAGGGAGCAGGAAAGCAGATTTGGGGGAAAAACAAAAACCGTATCCGCCCCA
The DNA here is from genome assembly GCA_937991975.1 of uncultured Spirochaetales bacterium. GTDB lineage: Bacteria > Spirochaetota > Spirochaetia > DTKZ01 > DTKZ01 > DTKZ01. The sequence continues at coordinate 10,930 of CALKLC010000102.1, forward strand.
TCCCGACACAGTACGGCTTTTGATCATGAAACATTTCGGGTACTATGTGACAGAATCATCTGAACACAATGCGGAATATACCCCCTACTGGATCAAGTCTCACCGGCCGGAACTGATCGATCGGTATGGGATACCTCTGGATGAGTATCCTCGCCGCTGCCGGAAGCAGATAGAAGACTGGAAGAAACAGAAGGAGGAGCTTACCCGTAATCCAGAGTTGACCCATAAGAAGAGCCAGGAGTATGCTTCGTACATCATGGACTCGATGGTTACGGGCCACCCTTTCAGGATTCATGGGAATATCCTGAACCGAGGACTTATAACGAATCTGCCGGCCGATGCCATAGTGGAGGTCCCCTGTCTGGTTGACCGTAACGGTGTGCAAGGTTGTTATGTAGGACCTCTCCCCCCTCAGTGTGCTGCCCTCAACCTTACGAATATCAATGTGCAGCAATTGACAATCGAAGCTGCCCTGCGCCGAAAGAGGGACCTGGTGTATCAAGCAGCTTTTCTCGATCCCCGTTGCGCCTCAGAGTTGACACTGGATGAAATCCGTTCCCTCTGTGACGACCTGTTCGAGGCCCATGGTGCATATTTAAAAGGCTACAACGCAAGTCATCGATGAATGATTTGTCGATTTTCAAGAAATCGAGGGGCAGTGCCTCCACGTATATAAGGGAGGAATAACCGGTTCCAAAATCATCGATGGCGAATCTAATGCCTGTCGTTTTCAATGGATGGATGGTCTGTTCCACGATCTGCCCCTTTTCGAATTGCCCAGGAGAGATATTTACAGAGACCTGGACCGGATAACCCTGTCTTACCCAGCGGGATGCATCGTTACAAGCTCGTTCCAGCACCCATTGCCCAATAGGAACGATTAATCCAGATTCCTCTGCTGTTTCTATAAACTCGGAGGGGGGCGCGAGTTGGTTTCCTCGGTTAATCCGCAATAGGGCTTCCACTCCTACGATCCTGAATCCCTCCTTGCCAGCGAGGCTGTTGGAATCTATCTGGGGTTGATAAACTAATTCCAGAAACCCTTCTTTCAGGGATGTACGAAGGAAGGTCTCGATTTCGATTCTCTTCCTGCTGGATATGCCGCTAGCACCTGACACCAGCCGGTACTGGCCCCTTCCCAATGTTTTAGAAGTGGTGCCAAAATTGTGGCAGTAAAATATAGAGTAGAAGGGTGCATTTCCTATCCTTGCACGTTCTTGTTGTAGCCGGCATTTGGTGGAGTACAAGAAAATAAAATTATAGCTTTTCCTAACCCCACCACAATTTTGGCACCACTTAACAATGTTTTTGCTTCATACATCGCGGTATCACCGCGCTGGCATCCTTGGATTTTTCTATGGATTCCAAGACAATGGTGAACTCGTCCCCCCCGATTCGACATACGATGTCTTCCTTTCTCAACAGGCTGGTAAGACGTTTGGCTACTTGAACGAGAAGAGCATCTCCCACCTGATGTGCGTACCCATCATTTACGTTGGAGGGCCACAAAATCGAGATGGAGGTTTTCCAGGCTTTGAGAGGTAAAATTGATCTGGCTGTAGGCGGGATTCTTCCCCTGTATGAATTCCCATGTGTCGTCCCACTGGGCATAGTCAGTAGTAGTGGATTCTATACACTATTAGGAATACGCAGGAAGCGAGAACGCTCAGGAACAAAGCGGCGAGAGCGGTGTTATACGGAACTAAGACTTTTTTCATAGACATTGATAAACTCAGGAGGATAGTTGAAAGCGAACCGAGCCGGCAGCTTTAATAAATTTTAGAGGAAGGGTTAAGGAGGCGTTTTTCAGCAGGGAAACACGGGCAGTTTTTCCAGGTAGATCAAATCTTCACCGCTATAACCCGCTTCCTCCAGGAGTACCGCCGCCTTGGCGATTACTTTGCATCCTGTTTTGGTTAGAAGCGTTTCGAGGCCCTTGATGGAACCTCCGGTGGAAACCACGTCATCCACAATACAGACATTCCGGCCCCGGATCCGCTCCACGTCCTGTCCGTCCAGAACCAGTAGCTGTTCCCCCGCAGTGGTGATGGATTTTACCTTCTCCACTACAGGGTTCTTCATGTAGGACTTGAGGGATTTGCGGGCTACGATGTAGTTTACCTGCAGGAGTTCGGCCAGGCAGTGGGTTAAGGGTATGGCTTTCGCCTCCGGACATACCAAAACGTCGATCTCGTACCGGGGAAGGGCAGGATGCTCGTAGAGGGCTCGGGCAGTGCGTTCGATCAGTTCCGTATCCCCCAGCATCACGAAACTTGCGATAGCGAGGTGATCGCTTACCTGGATTATGGGGAGACGGCGCCTGAGCCCTGCCACGGTAAGGGTGTAATATTCCGGCAGTGGTTTACTCATGTGTCCCTCCTGAAAGCAACCATTCACAGCCCGAAAATGAGTTTCACGATAATTCCCGCGATCATTCCGAAGAAGGGATTGTACTTTGCGGTAATCACCACAGTGGCTCCAATCACCATTCCCTGGGGACCAAAGCCGAAGGGACCTTTGAAAGCGCCTGCTTCTGCAATGGCAGAGGCGATATTTGTGGAGAAGGTAACAAAGGCTCCCAACACGAATAGAAAGCCGGTAATGCTGGACTTGTGGACAAACTGGCCGATCACAGGAAGCAGCTTCAAGAGAAGGATTACAGCCATGATTCCCATCATCAGTACCGAAGCAAGGAGAGGATCGGGAGCAGTGGCGGTACCGGAAATGATGGATTCCACGGGGCCGCCACCCAGGAGTGTAGATCCCATGTCAGCCAGCGAGGAATAGACGGACAGGTGATCGATGTTCGTATCAACCCCTGCGATACTTCCCGTAATTTTTCCGAAGGAAATATTCGCGCCGATATTGAGACAGGCGATGGACAGGGCACCCAGCACGATATTCCGGTTCTTCCAGAACTTCCACTCGATGTTTCCGAAATGGAATCGTTCATGCTCGCGATCGATATGGGGGATGTCAACGGAGAGGTTGTACTTCTGCCGAAATACGGGTACGTATCGGAGAGCGATATAAACCGCGGTGGAGGCTGCCACGGAGATAATGATCGTTTTTGCCAGGTCTCGGGTAAGGAACCATACGACCAACCCTACTACTAACGAGACTGAGCCGCTGTAGTATTCGGACTTCAAGAGTTCAATGGACACATTGGCCAGCATGATCCCGACGCCCGCCATCATGGAGAACATGATGACCTTTCCGATGAAGGCTACGATCATCTCGTTCCATCCGAGGATGGAAGGAATCAGCAAGATGAAGGCTCCCCAGAACACGAGGGAAAGTCTTTCCCGGATGGTGGTGCCCATGGTCCCCGCTAACGTGATGGTTTCCGCCTGAAAGCTGATGGTGGCTACGGATTTGAAAGCGAGGGAGCCGATGATGCCGATGATGAAGGCAACAGCGGTTGGAAAGGCGGCGAATCCGAAGTTCAGGGCAAGGAGCCCCTGGGGGATCCCGTTGATAACAACAGCAAGCGCGGTTAACAGATTGGCTACAAAATCATTCATAGTGGTTCCTTTTTATCATAGTACTCCCGATGACACAAGTTATAAGTTACTTCACCGGTAGCCCCAGTAACCGTTCCCATAGCCGGACCACAGCGGGCTGGGAGCGTTTGCCTTCACCGGCGGCGCGGGCAGCTTTGAATATTTCGTGCACGATAGCGGTGACAGGAGTGGGAACGTCCTCCTCCTTTGCAAGGGACAGGGCATACCCCAGGTCCTTCCAGTGGATGTCCACCGTGCCTCCGGGCTTGAACTGCCGGGAGAACATGTCTTGCGCTGCCACGTCGAGGAGCCTGGATCCTGCCCAGCCACCCTTGATCGCGTCATACAGGACCTTCGGATCCAGTCCGGCACGGGTGCCCAGGGCAAAGGATTCGGCAATGGCGGCAAAGGTGGCTCCCACGATGATCTGGTTCACGCATTTCGCCACCTGCCCCATCCCTGTGCCGCCCGTTCGAACCACCGAAGACCCCATGGCAGAGAGGTAGGGTTTGCAGGATTCGAACACTTCTTTGTCGCCCCCTACCATAAAGGAGAGGGTTCCTTCAATGGCTGCTTTTTCTCCCCCGCTCACCGGTGCATCGAGGAAGAAGATCCCTTTTTTACCCAGAGAGGCGGCGATCTCCTGTACTACCCCCACCTCCGTGGTGCTGGTATCGATGATGATGGCCCCTTTTTTCAGGAATGCAGCCAACCCGCCCTCCCCGAGGATCACAGCTTTTACAACTTCAGATGTGGGAAGGGATAGGAAAACGATATCGCAGGATGAGCCGATTTCTCCTGCTGACGCCGCAGGAATTATTGCTGCCTTGTCAACGGGGGCAGCGCCAGGGCCCTGTTGCTGCGAAGTACTTAAAATGCGCTGAATTTTCTGAGAATCTGTGTCAAACACGCGGATCCCGGGGAACTTCTGAGAGAGGTTCCGGGCCATCGGCCCCCCCATCACCCCCAGCCCAATGAAACCAACTTGTTTATTCATACTTTTAACCTCGCAATGCCTGCACAACCTGGGCAAGGGTAGTGTCATCCCCCACGTTTCCGGGGAACACGACGTAGGCAATCCCAGGCCATTTGGCCTCAGGGCCGAGCTGCCAGAGGGGTACTCCCTTCGCGATCTGCCCGGGCACGTAGGCTTCCTTCACTCCTAAACCAGTTCGAGCGATTTCGATGCTGGTGATTCCCCCTTTGGCTACCACAAAGGAGGGTCGTTGACCCACCAGCTGCACCACCGAACAGAGGGCCATCATGATCTGCTGTCCAAATTGAAGGAACTCTTTTCCCTCTGCCTGTCGAACCTGGCGGGATGTGTACACCACAGCTGTCCGGCCTGTAGCGAGGGCGCGATCCGCCTCGCCAACCACTCGCATCACTTCCTCGGTTCCCTCTCGATTTCCCTTAGCGATCCGATCCACCCGCAGTTCGATTCCTTCGCAGGGAACAGCTTTCATAAGGTGGTCCAGTTGTCGGCCGGTCTTGCCTACGTAGGAACCCACCACTATGAGCCCGCCCCTTTGCGTTATGGGCGGCGTTGATGACAAAGCCTTTTCCGTGCTGCCCTTTGCCCCAGCTGCTCCTCTTTCAGCTTTCCCACTTTCGCTCTCCAAAATTCCTAGTTCTTTTGCTGTAAGGAGGGGCCTGTCTACAAATCCTCCCCGTACTTTCACGAAGCAAGCGGCACAGCGGTACGCGAACCGCTTTCCCCGTTCTTCCGCCTGTACCAGAGCGAGTACCGCAGTCTCTAAATCCTCGTAGGAAGCCGCATTCAGAACAATCGGTACTCCACCCCTGGCTCTGGATAAAATTTCCAACGCTGCCGGTACACCCCCCACCCGTAATGTTTCGAGGGAGAGGGATAGAACCTGATCCGCTTTCCACCTACCCTCTGTTTTTTCCTCTACCCACTCTTTCAGGTTACTCTTCGTATAGCCGAAGGCAGGATCTTTTGCAAATTCCGTCTCGGCCGCAGGAACGATCCGGTCTCCCTGGTCCACCCAGTGGATATCATCGATGGTGTACCTACCCGCTTCGAAGAGGGCGGGAGCCAGGATCACACCATCCGCTTCTATTCCATATCCCTCCAAAAGAGCATCGATTTCTAGAGGAAAATGTCCCCGAAGGGTACTGTCGCTCCGGGAAGCCAGGAGTAGAGGCACGTTTTTCCCTGTTTTGCCGGAGAGTTTCCGGGCGGCAGCGCGGAGGTTCGATCCTAGTTCCTCGGTTAATGTCCGCATCTCCTGCGGCGGCAAAGCCCGCGAGTTGGTAGAGATGTAGAACACCTCGTCCGGCCGGGACAGCGCCCTGTAGAGGGTATCGATAGACCAATCCATATACACCCGGATCCCATGAACCGTCTGGGTACCGGTAGGATCGTCGTCCACCACAACCAGTTTCTGACCGGTGGCAGAAAGCTTTCGCCGGATCTCGGCGCGATCCTGAAGATCCTGCCGTTTGGGAGGCTTTCCTTGAAGGAGTTGTTGGAGTGTCATGGCTGGAGTATAGCTTGAAGAGGTGGATTTTGAACAGGCTGCCAGGGTCCTATCGCTCGCGTTGCCTGAATGACGCCCCAATTATTTCGAATGTTCTTGTTTCCTCAGCTGCACCAAAGGATATATGAAGGCGGCCATGCTGATAAGAAGGAGGATCAAACTGGCAGGACGGTAGAAGAACACCCCATATCCCCCCATGATCACCGCCCGGCGGAAGTTCACCTCCATCAGTTTGCCCAGCACCATCCCCAGAACGATGGGAGCCATAGGGTAGCCGTACCTCTTCAATGCCCATCCCACAACCCCGAACCCAAAGCAAGCGCCTACATCGAAGAGGGAATTTTTTACAGCGAAGCTTCCCACCGAAGCGATGGAAATGATCAAGGGGATCAAGACGTTCAAGGGCACTTTCGTTACTTTGATCCAGAGTCGGCTTCCCCAAAATCCCAGGAGGAACATCACTCCGTTTGCCACGAACATACTGGCAAATAGGCCGTACACCAGGTCTGGCCGTTCGGTAAATAGAAGGGGGCCAGGCGCTAAATCATGAATCATGAGGGCGCCGATCAGGACAGCAGTGGAAGCACTGCCGGGGATCCCCAGGGTAAGAAGGGGTACCATTGCGCCCCCGACCGAAGCGCTGTTAGCAGCCTCTGCAGCTGCCACTCCTTCGGGGTTCCCTTTCCCGAAGGTCTCCGGATGCTTACTGGTGCGTTTCCCCAAATCGTACGCCACAAAGGAAGCAATCGCAGAACCGGCGCCGGGAAAGATTCCAATCAGCGTACCCACTACAGACGCTTGCAGGGTCGCCCATTTGAGTTTCCAGTAATCTTTCCAGGTAGGCCACTGTTCCTTTTTAGAGAGTTCCCCGCTCAATCGGATCTTCCAGGAGCCTTCTTCGATTTTGGAGAAGACCTCACTCAGCGCAAACAGCCCAATGAGGGCAGGGATAAAATCGAACCCATCGAACAGGTTCGTTTCCCCGAAGGTGTACCGTTTCACCCCCGAAATGGGGTCGATGCCGATGGTATTGATCAATAGACCCAGGAGAGCTGAGGTAAAAGCCTTGGCCCAATCCCTGCCGGCCAGAGAAGCTACCGTGGAAAGACCGAAGAGGGCCAGGGCAAAGTACTCGGCTGGATGCATCTTTACAGCGATAGCGGCGAGGGGTTGGGAAAAAAGGATCAGGATGATGATCCCCACCATCCCTCCTACTGTGGATGCCACGAGGGATACCCCCAATCCCCATCCCGCTTTCCCCTGCAGGGTGAGAGGGTACCCGTCAAAGGCAGTTGCTACTGCCGATGGAGTTCCCGGCGTGTTGATGGTTACCGCAGTGATGGATCCTCCGTAATTGGATGCGAGGTATACAGCGGTGAGGAGTACCAGTCCGATGAGGGGAGGCATCTTGAAGGTGAAGGGAAGGAGGATCGCCACTCCCATGGAGGGGGAAAGTCCCGGCATCGCTCCCACGAAGATCCCTGCCACCACCCCCACCACGATGGCCAGGAAGGGAGCGATACCCGCAATATGTCCGAATCCTTCTAGAAGATGGGTAATCAGTTCCATAGGAGAGTCTCCTTAAAGGGATATGAGGATCCCTTCCGGCAGGGGAACCGAAAGAAGGGAATAGAACACCACATAGAGAAATGCTATCCACCCGAGGGAAAAGGCTAGTAAACCGATGGGGCGGGTGTAGGAGAGCAGCCGCATCCCGATCAGCAAGAAGAGAAAACTCGCCAGGAAGAACCCCAAAAGATCGATGATTCCCAGGAATCCTACGGATAAAAGGATGTACAGGAACACCATACGGAGCTGTGAGCCAGGAAGTGAAGGATCGGGTTTTTCTTTACCGGTTTTGATGCGAACCGCGAGGTATAGGGTGCAGAGAAGGATGCCCGCGATCCATAGTCTCGGTGTGACCCCTGCGCTCACCTGTCCCTTCACGGGGAATGCGAAAGACAGTAAAAGGAAAACTAGAGAAAGGTACGCTAAAGAGACAAGTACCAGTATTTGGCCCGTGTAAGGAGATCTTTTTCGGCGAAGGAATACATAGAGGGGAATTTCAATTCCAATAAAGATTAAAAGAAGCACTAATAATCCTATAGGACTATCCAGAAACGTGTCTATGCTTCGGATTGTCATGAGCCCTCCCGAAAGGAAAAAGGAGGAGCGCCATCGGAGGACGCTCCTTCCTCGTTGAGGTGCTTTTTATATATGGTTACTTTTTCAGATAGGTCTTGAAATCCTGTAACTCATTCTTGATCATCTCGTTGAACTTGTCCCGTTTATAATGGACCAGTTCCATCCCATCTTTTTCGAAGAACTGTCGCCAATCGGGATCCTGATTCACTTTGGCAAAAAGATCGTCGTACCAGGCAATTACCGAATCAGGTGTGCCTTTCTTTACCGCAAATCCCCTCCACATGGACTCCTGATCCAGCCCTTCCAGCCCCAACTCTTTGAAAGTGGGGACATCGGGGAACTGAGGTAACCTCTTTGTGGCGGAAAGAACTGCGATCATCAAGTCAGGTTTCCCTCGAATATCTACAGGGTTCCCTACGTACACTTCTGCCTGTCCGCCAATTACAGCGGCCATTGCCTGCGCCCCACTGTCGTAGGGGACGTACTTCCCGGTGATTCCAGCCTTAGTCCACACCTTGTAGGTCATCACTTCATCTACCCCTGGCGGGGCAACCCAGATCTGCTGCCCTGGCCGTGCCTTCGCATCGGCAACGATATCCTGGGCTGTTTTTACCTTGTTCTTTTTACCCGTAATGATGCATTCCGGATCGTTGACAAGGAAGGCAATCCAGTCCAGGGAGAAAGGATCGATCTTCGCATCCGTGGCAACCAGGTTTGCGATGAGAGTTTTGGTGACAGCCATCAATGTGTACCCATCCGCCGGTTGGGACAGAACA
>CALKLC010000103.1 GCA_937991975.1 uncultured Spirochaetales bacterium
CCAGCTTCACCCCTTCGGTGTACAGGTCTTCCGAATGCCATCGGATGGAACCCGCAAGTGCGCGGGCAAGGGATGTTTTCCCTACCCCATGGAAATCTGCCAGGATCACATGGCCGCCTGCCACTTTTGCGGCCAGGATGTATTCCAGCTTCTTTCGGTCGACTGAAATGACTTTCTGTATGTTCCGGATTAACTCTTCAGCCCCTTCCCGAATTCCATCCATCATGGGTAGAAGGTAGGGGAAAAAGGAGTAAGAGTCAACGGATCCGGGAAGTGTCCAGGCCGTCCAATATAAGGCGGAAAGGAGGGATGGAGGGGTGAATTAGAGCGCTCTCCTTAATCAGGAAGCGATGTTTTTTCTGTGGTGCCAAAATTGTGGCGGTCGCATTTGGCACCACTATACGATGTGTTTAAAAGGCAGGTTCCAGCACCCGGCTGGTTACACTCTCCCGCCACTCCTTTACCTTACTCAGGAACTCTTTCATGTGGGGAGCGTCGGAATGTTCTTGCAACGCTTCCATCGATTCCCATCGTTCCAGGAGGGTGATCCGGTTCTTCTGCACAGGTTCCTGGGAACCGAGGGGAGATTGGACTTCTTTGAAATAGTCGTAGGCGAAGCACCCTTTCTCGGCAAGTACCTTGGGACGGATCTTCTTGCACTCTGCCAGGAACTCGTCCATCCTGCCTTCCTTGATGACCATGGTAACGACCAGACTAATCATTCTGCACTCCTCGAAGATGATATGCCTCAGTATTTAGGAAATTTAAGGATTAGGCAAGGGATCTCAGCGATAAAAGGGTGGCGATAAACTGTGAGATTCAGGGGTGTTTTTACCTATTCTCTAGCTTATACTAAATGCATGAACACCAAACAAAATCTTAAGGGCCCATTTGCGGAAGAACGCTTGGTGGAGCATGCAACAAAATTATTGAGGAACCTGGTCTCCACCAGGGGCATCCATCACGCCATACTCGGAATGGAAAAGGGAGATGGAAGCTTCCGGCAGGTGGTAGCTGTGGGTGAAGCTTCTCCAGATGGAACTCCCATGGAGGAAGATACCCCCTACTTTATTGCCAGTGTCACGAAGCTGTATATTGCGACAACAGTGCTTCAGTTGTCCGAACACAACGCCCTCGATCTGGATGCTCCTATCTCGAACTATTTCCCCGGAGGTTCTCTCAAAGGACTCCATGTCCTGGATGGAGTGGAGTACACGGATCAGATTACCCCCAGGCATTTGTTGGCTCATGCTTCGGGTCTACCCGATTGGCTGGAGGATCGACCGAGAGGGGGAAAGAGTCTTTTGGAAACCATGCTGCATGATGAGGACCGATACTACTCATTTGAGGATCTACTGATGCAAGTGAGGGAACGCCTCGTCCCCCTCTTCCCGCCCGCGCAGTTCGATCGAAAAAAAGTGAGGATCCGGTACTCGGATACGAATTTTCAACTGTTGATTGCCCTTGTGGAACGGATACGGAATCAATCGATCGATGAGATATTCGAGGAATCCATCTTCCGTCCCCTCAAACTGAAGCAAACCTTTTTCCCTGGCAGTTTGAAGGATCAGACCCAGGAAGGACCTGGTGGGAGTAGGCCTGCTGTTTTGTGGGCAGGGGATACAGTTTTCACGAAAATAGGGGTCTTGCGAGCTGTTCGAGACCTGTACAGCACAGCGGAAGACGGAATTGTCTTTTTGAGAGCTCTCGTCAGGGGCGAACTATTCAAGAAACCAGAGACCTTCCGTTGGATGACAGAACGATGGAACCGGTTTGGCTTCCCTACCCGGGTTGCCGACTTGCGGTTGCCGGGATATCCCATTGAATATGGCCTGGGGGTTATGCGGTTCGAGCTCCCACGCTTGTTCACTCCATTTAAACGGATCCCCCCTGTCATCGGCCATACGGGGTCTACAGGGAGTTGGCTTTTTTATTGTCCGGAGTTCGATCTATACCTTTCGGGAACTGTTGACCAGATCACTGCCGGGGCTGTTCCTTTCAGGCTTATCGCCCGGTTGTTGCACGCTCTGGGGTAGGGCGGAAGGATCTAAGGCAGAGGATATTAGGAAACTATTAACCCCACCACAATTTTGGCACCACTTATTGAGGTTTTCATTGACAGAAAATCCAGATACCCTTTATACTCATCTCAGAAGATGTCTGATAAGTAGACAACAATAACCAGATTGAGAATACAGGAAAATATCGAAAGAAGGCGTTGCGGTGAAAGATGTTTTGAAAACGGAACGGCTTTCTAACCGGGTCTGTGAAGTGCTGAAAAAGTTGATCCTCGACGAAGGGTTCAAAGCAGGAGAAAGGTTCTATTCGGAGCATCAACTGATCGAGCGTCTGGGTGTAAGCCGATCCTCCATTCGCGAAGCGATTCGTATCCTCGAGGCTACAGGCTGGGTGACAGTACGGCATGGGAAAGGGATCTTCATTGCTCGGCAGCCCTTACAGGGGTTCGAAGCCTTCAAAGAGTGGCTTCGGAACAATAAACAGGACATCGTTGATCATTTCGAGGTTCGGTTGTTGATCGATCCCAAGGCTGCCTACTACGCTGCGTTGCGGGCAACCGAACAGGATATACAGGTGCTGGAAGCCCTCTGTGAGGAGTATGGTGATAAAGCCGGAATAGCCACAGTAGACCAGATGATCAAACTGGATGAGAAGTTCCACGCAGTCATAGCGAAAGCTACCAGGAATCGTACGTTGTCCATACTCATGAAAACGATGACCACGGTTCTGTTCGAAGGGTGGATTTCGAGCCTCCATATTCCGGGCAGGATCCAGAGTACCGTCGAAGAGCACAGGAAAGTGGTACAGGCAATCCTCGAGAGGGATCCCAAGGGTGCAGAGCAGGCAATGCGGAATCACCTTGAACGAGCCTTGAAGGATATCCACGCGTCGATGGAGGGTGAGGGTGGGCAAGGGTAAGGTTCGGATCGTCACACTGGTAGAAAATACCGTGGGGGTGCATAAAGGTTTACGGGTGGAGCACGGATTATCCTTCTATGTGGAGATCGATGGGAATAGTCTTCTATTCGATACAGGGCAATCGAGCGCTTTCATGGAAAACGCGAAGAAGCTGCGGATCGATCTTTCCGCTCTGAAGGCTGTATGTATCAGCCATGGACACTACGATCATTCAGGTGGACTGCGACCCCTATTGGAACAGGGAATCCGTTCCCCTCTGTGGGTAGGGCAAGGGTTCTTCGATGAAAAATATGCGAAGGACAGCTCTACCTATGAGTATGTGGGGAACGATTTCGATGCATCCGATCTGGAAAGATGGGGGCTCCCGTATCATGTGATGGATTCGGAGGTGAAGGAAATTCTTCCCGGGGTCTATGCCGTTTCCCGTTTTAATCATACCTTTGCGGATGAATTGGTGAACCCAAGGTTCTGGGTGTTCCGGGATGGTATGTTCAAGCAAGACACCTTCAACGATGAATTTCTCCTCGTACTGGATACATCGAAAGGGCTTGTGGTACTACTCGGCTGCTCCCATCCGGGGGTAAAGAATATGCTTTCTACCGTTAAGGAGCGCTTCACCGGTAAGAAGATCCATGCGGTACTAGGGGGTACTCACATGGTGGAGGCGACAGACCGAAGCATAGGGGAATCCCTTAGTTATTTTGCTGGTGGGTTCGCCGACCTCGTGGGGGTCTCCCATTGCACAGGGGAGAAAGCTTCCAAAATTTTTGAAGAAGGGATTCGGGGATTCTTCCCCAATCACACAGGTTCGATGCTGTGGATCGAGTGAGCACATTCCGCCGCCTAGCGGTGGTTTAAGTTTTCTAACCGAAGAGGAGGTTTTCGCATGAAAGCAACAAAACTAGGACTTCTGTTGCTGGTGGCTCTGGTCGTGGGGAGTCTTCTAGGATGCGGCGGGAAGACCGCGGAGAAGGCTGCCGAGGTAAAAGTAGAGAAGATCGTCTGGAAATCTTCCGGACATGGGCCGGCAAGTGATCCTTCCCAGATCTTCCATGATTACGCCTGTAAGGACATCACCATCGCTTCGGGGGGAAGGCTAGAGGTCAAGGCCTTCGTGGGAGGATCGGTAGTGCCGGCGTACAAAGAGCTCGACGCGGTGCACGACAACGTTCTCCAGATGGCGTACACCTGCCCCATGTACAGCCTGGACAAATGGCCGGCTGCTGGATTGATCAGTTCCAGACCGGGCGCGCTGGCTGGGGAAGCTCTGCGGGCATGGTTCAACTATGCGGGCGGTGCCGATTTGATGAACAAGATGATGGGTGAGAAGTACAACGCGATGGAAGGTAAAGATTACCAAAGTATCTGATCTGAAGGGGCTGCGGGTTCGAGCCATGGGCGATGGCGGCGAAGTAATGAAAGCCCTCGGCGCTTCGGTGGTGATCCTTCCCGGTGGAGAGTTGTACGAGGCAATGCAGAGGGGTGTGATCGACGCCTTCGAATACTCGACCCTTGCGTCCAACTGGAAGATGAAGTTCAACGAAGTGGCTAAGTACGTGATTCTTTCCCCTGTGCGCGCTCCCAGTGATCCTCAGGTATTTTACGTGAATAAGGAAGCGTACAACAAATTGCCCGAAGACCTGAAGTTGATCGTGAAAAACACACTGGATAAATGGGCAACCGCCGAACATGAGTACCTCGTAGCGGAATCGATCAAAGCCCTGGATGAATTCAAGAAAGCGGGCTGCGAAGTGTACAAGCTGCCCAAAGAAGTGGAAGACGCTGTTGCGGCTGCTGCGGAAAAATTCTACAAGGAAAAATCTGCCAAGGAGAAGGGGATCTTCGAGGAAATCTTCAACTCCATGCAGTCCTTCGGGAAAGCCTACGCTACCATGAAGTAATTTAATTTAAGGGGAGGATGCGCATGGATCAGGTAAAAAGGATACTCAGAACGATCGATACCATTAGCGAGCAATCAGGCAGGATCGGAAAGTGGTGCGCCTTACTCCTCGTATTGGTAGGCTCCTACGATACGATCGCTCGACATTTTTTCAATGCCCCCACAGTGTGGGGGTACGATATGCTCTGTATGCTCGGCGGAACGATGTATTTATTAGGAGCCTCCTATGATTTTCTCCATGAAGCGCATACAAGGGTGGACATCGTGTATAACTTGCTGAGGCCAAAGTATAAGGCTCTTCTAAATGTGATTTCGTATGTGTTTTTCTTCTTCCCCCTCATCGGAGTGATGCTGTACTACGGGGTTACATGGAGCATCCGCGCAATTCGGTTAAAAGAAGTGATGTTCACCAGTTTCTGGTATCCGCCCGCTTTCCCCTATCGGGCGATCTTTGCCATAGGCCTCCTGTTTCTGCTTCTGCAAGGGCTGGCGAAATTCGTTAGAGATTTCTATTTCGTGGTAAAAGGAGAACACCTTGATTGACCTTAGTCCAGAACTCATTACCTTCCTCATGTTGGGAGGAGTGTTTTTCTTCGTGCTGACAGGGTTTCCCATCGCCTTTATCATCGGGAGTGTCGCTTTCCTCGTTGGAACCATCGCTCTCGGCCCGACCACTACTTTCCATATCCTATACAGCCGTTTCTTCGACCTTTCGTTGAACTATCCCTATCTGGCTGTACCCTTGTTTACCTTTATGGGGGTGATCCTCCAGCATTCAGGGGTTACGAAAGAACTATATGACAACCTGTATGACGCCCTGGGAAGTATACGGGGAGGGCTTGCGATTGTAACAATCATCTTTGGCACGATTCTCGCGACCTGCCTGGGTGTGATTGCCGCTTCGGTTACGATACTCAGCCTGATGGCACTGGCTCCCATGGTGAACCGCGGCTACGATAAATCCCTCGCTTCGGGAACGATCGTTGCTTCGGGTACCCTGGGAATCCTGATACCTCCAAGCATCATGCTGGTTGTCTATGGGCCACAGGCAGGGTTGTCCATCGGGCAGATGTTCATGGGTGCCTTTTTCCCGGGACTCCTCCTTTCTACCCTCTACATCCTGTACGTCGGTATCCGGTGTTTCCTGAATCCAAAGCTGGGTCCTCCTATTTCTAAGGAAGAGATGACTCCCTTCTCGGTACAGAAGATCTTGCGCCTGTTCAAGTCACTCCTTCCCCCGGCTGTGCTGATCCTGGCAGTGTTGGGAACCATCTTCGCCGGTATCGCCCCGCCCACGGAAGCGGCTGCTTTAGGAAGTCTTGCCTCGGTGGTTCTTGCGATTCTGTATCGAAAGTTTAGCTGGGCATTGATCAAGCAGGCCTGCATCGAAACGTTGCGGGTGAGCGCCTTCGTAGTCCTTATCGCGGCTCTTTCCTATGCCTTTGTAGGGATCTTCATGAACTCAGGGGGTGGGGAGGTGGTGACCAATTTCATCCTTTCTATTCCCGGCGGGAAATGGGTTTCCTTTTTCGTCATCATGTTCATCGTATTCCTGTTAGGAATGTTCATCGAATGGATCGGGATCGTGTTCATTATCGTTCCGATCTTCTCCCCCATATTCGAGAAACTGGGGTTCAATCCCCTATGGGCAGGAATGATGGTTTGCGTGAACCTGCAGATGGCCTTCATGACTCCGCCGATGGCTATGTCGATCTTCGTGCTCAAGGGAGCGGCACCAAAGGAATTGGGAATCACGATGGGGGAAATCATCAGAGGTGTGATCCCTTTTGTCATCATGGTCATGATCAGCCTCATCATCCTCACCATCTTCCCGGAAATCATCACCTGGTTACCCGAGAAAATGATCGGGAAGGCTTGAAACCAGGAGTCTTCTCGACCTAAATGCAAAAAGTGAGCCAGATGTACAAATAGCCTATCGCAAGTCGATAGGCTATTTCAGTAATTTGCCGCAGCGCCTATTTTAGGGGAACGCCAATGCTGTTTCCCGGTTGGCGCCTTCAATCTTTACTGTGGCCCCTTGTGCCTGCTCCGCACATAATTTGTCGAATCGGCCCTTGAGTACCGCCTCAGGAGGGTGCCGCAACGGTTTCTTTTTGTTTTGGCTGGTCCGCCGCTTGTCCACTTTCATCCGGGACGAACACACCCTTTTCCAGCAGCTTGAACACGTGGCTCGGGCATTTTGCCACACATACCGCATGGGATTTGCACTTGCTGTAGTCCACCACCGGCAGGCCGTTTTCCATATGGATCGCCTGTTCGGGGCAGGAGCGGACACAGAGCTCGCACTTGAAGCACCCTACCGAGCAGGTCTTTCGCACCATGGCTTTGATGGGATTCCGGTTGGAGCAGAGGGGTACGGATCCTTTTCGATCCCTCGGTACGAGGGTCAGGATTTTCTGGGGACAGGCGATGACGCATTTCCCGCAGCCGGTACATTTATCATAGTCCACATGGGGGATACCGTCTTCCTTAACGTGGATCGCATCGAAGGGACAGGATCGTTCGCAGTCCCCGAATCCGAAGCAGCCCCAGGCGCAGAGCTTGGTGCCCCCTGCGGAGAGTTTGGCAGCAGCGCACGTTTTGATCCCCATGTATTCCCCTTTTTCGGGGGCTCGGTCCTTTGTGCCCTGGCACATGAGGACTGCGACCTTGTCCTCTGCTTCAATCGAGATTCCAAGGATCTCTGCCAACGATTTGGCAGTTTCTGCGCCTCCCACCGTACAACGATCGGGAGTTGTCTCTTCGCATCCTACTGCTTCGGCGTATGCATCGCAGCCAGGAAACCCGCAGGCCCCACAGTTTGCTCCAGGTAGGGCGGCCCGGATGCGTTCGATCTTCGGATCCTTCACCACTTTGAACTTTTCACGGAAGTATCCGAGACCTATTCCCAGAGTAAAGGCGATGAGAAAGGATACGGCAAGGGTTATTAGAATGACAGACATGACACTACCTCACTTGATGAGTCCGGCAAATCCCATAAAGGATACTGCCACAAGACTGGACAGAACAAAGAGAATGGGGTTCCCTCGCAGGAATGCGGGAATGGCTGAGGTGCGGACACGGGTTCGAAGACCTGCAAGAAGAACCATTGCCAGCATGAACCCCAGTGCCACACCCACACTATACACGATAGATTGAAAGAATGAATGGCCATAGGAAATGTTGTCGAATGTAACTGCCAGGATCGCACAGTTGGTGGTGATAAGGGGAAGGTAGATACCCATCGACATGTAGAGGGCTGGTGCTGCTTTTTTCAAATAGAACTCCACCAGCTGCACGAGGGAGGCAATAATAAGGATGAACACCAGAATCTGGAGGAACTCCAATCCGAGTGGATACAACACAAGATTATAGAGAGTCCAGGTAGCCGTACTGGCCAGGACCATTACGAAAGTAACGGCAAATCCCATCCCTATGGATTGCTTTACGTCCGTAGACATCCCGATGTAGGGACAGAGTCCGATGAAACGCATCAGGATGATATTGTTGATCAGTAAGGCACTGAGAAAAATTTTTAAGGCAATCGGCATGGTTAGTTACCTCCTTCTGGATCGGGACACCCGAGAGGGCTTTCGAGCCATTTTTTCTTCAAAAAGAGGTTCAAGGAAATGAAGAGGGAGAACACTAAAAATCCTCCGGGAGGAAGTACGAAGAAGAGGATGGGCTGGAAAGATTCCGGCAGAATCTGGATTCCGAGGATCGTCCCGTTTCCCAACAGTTCCCGCACCACCGACATTCCTACGAGAACCCACGTGTAGCCCAGGCCCATGCCGAGGGCATCCAGGACTGCATGGGGCACGGTTTCTTTCGAAGCAAAGGCTTCAACCCGTCCCATGATGATGCAGTTCACTACGATCAGGGGAATGAATACCCCCATGGCCTGGGAGAGATCGGGAAAGTACGCTTTCATCACCAGGTCTACCATGGTGGTAAAGGCAGCGATAATGATGATAAAGATGGGGATCCGCACCGATTCGGGGATCAGTTTCCGAAAGAGGGAGATGATGAACTCGGAGGCCACGATGACAAAAGTCATGGCCAGGCTCATCCCGATTCCGTTGGCCACGGAAGTGGTAACGGCCAGAGCCGAGCAGAGTCCAATCATGATGATGGCCAGGGGGTTTTCGATCACCAGCCCCTGGAGAAACACAGCGGTGGATCGCTTCATTTGGCTCCTCCTTTCTGGGAGATGTACGCGGAGGCTGCGTCCGCGGATGCCTTCACGATGGCTGAGAGAGATCGGCTCGTAATGGTGGATGCGGTAATGGCCTGTACATCCTCTTTAACCTTGAAGGGGTCGGTAACCTTTTTCCCCTCGAACTGGCCGGTAAAGGTAACCTTTTTGGCCTTGTCTACGAAGTAGCCAGGGTTGGCGGCGTTTGCCCCCAGCCCGGGTGTATCGGAGATCTTGAGTACCCGCACCTGTTTGATCGTGCCGTCCACCTTGATCCCGCTCAAAAGAATCGCATTGGAAGAATAGCTGGGTCCTGATGCTTTTACCGCCACGCCTATCAGGGATCCCCCCTTGGTCATGGCGTACGCCTTGAGGATCTGGATCCTGGGATCGGAAGATTGAAGTTCCTTCGTGATATCAGAAAATCCGTCTGATTCGGGAAAAATGTCTTTCAGGGCAGCTGTAAGTGCCCGTTCCTCCTGGGTTTTGATCACAGGGCCTGTAATATTGTACACCACTGCCAGAGCCACACAGGCTCCGGAAGCGAAGAGGGCAAGAGTGATTCCCAGTCTAAACATGCTTTTGATCATGGGTTGTTCCTCCCGCTGATGTACCCGTACTTTTTCGTTACAAGGGTATTGAGATAGGGTGTGAACGCGTTCATGATGAGGATTCCGTAGCTGGTACCCTCAGGGAAACCACCGAACTTTCGGATCAACATCGTGATGATCCCGGCTCCCACCCCAAAGAGGATCTTACCCTTCGGGGTAAGGGGAGTGGAAACATAGTCTGTAGCCATGAATACTGCACCGAACACGAGCCCTCCCGACAGGACCTGGAACAGGGGATCCATTCCGAGTAGGAGGGAAAAGACGAATGCAGTGAGGATCATGCTTAAGGGTGTAATGATCTTGATGGTCCCTGTGGCGAGGAGAAAGATTCCTCCAATCAGAATGAGGAGGATCGAACTTTCCCCTATACACCCCGAGCGGTTCCCGAGGAACAGAGTGAGGTACACATCCGCAGGCGCTGCAACTCCTAAGCTTTGCGCGACGTCTTTCAGGGTACCCCCAAGTTTCAGGATGTTGAGGGGTGTGGCCGTTGTCGTTGCATCGGCAATGGCCTGGAAAGGTTTGTGCCAGGTGGTGAGGGCTGCCGGGAAGCTCATCAGTAGGATTGCCCGACCCACAAGGGCAGGATTAAAGGGGTTGTACCCAAGGCCCCCAAAGAACTCTTTCGCAACCACGATAGATGCGAGGGCTCCGAGCACTGTCATCCACCAGGGGGTGGAGGGTGGAAGGATCAACGCCAATAGGAGCCCCGTCACAATAGCAGAAAGATCCTTGTAGTTCTGTTTCGCGTGGGTGAGTTTCCGGAAGACAACTTCGAAGAACACGGAGGACCCTACCGATACCAGGATGGTGGTAAGGGCAGGTAACCCGTACAGGTATACTCCATAGAAAGTGGTAGGCAGGAGGGCGATGATCACGTAGAGCATCAGACGCTGCACGTTCATCCCCGTGTAGATGCTGGGGCTGGAAGAAAGCAGTAAACGAGGTTTATCAGCCATTAGTTCCCTCCCTTCTTGCTTTTCGCTGCTTTTACGGCTCGCAGGGTGAGTTTACCTACCCGGAACCGTTGAACCAGGTATACATGCGCAGGACATACGTAGGAGCAGGTACCGCACTCGATACAGTCCAACAGCCCCAGCTTGTCCGCAAGGTCCCAGTCGTTCGCCAGGATTGCCTCGTTCAGGAGAGCGGGAGATAGCCGGCAGCTACAAGCCTGCATACACCTGCCGCACCGAATGCAGTTCCCTTCCTCGTACACGAGTGCTTCCTTGCTATCCATGAAGACAACGCCGGAAGTATTCTTCTGGATTGGAGTGTCCAGGGTAGGAACACTCACACCCATCATGGGGCCTCCGAAGATTACCCGGCGTAGATCTTCCTCGATCTGGATTACGCTGGGGATCAAGTCGGACAACACAGTGCCGATGGGTACCACGAGGTTCCTGGGGGTTTTGCAGGCACTCCCTGTGGCCGTAAACCCCCGGTCGATCAACGGCTTGCCTTGAAGAAAAGCTTCCGAAATCGCTTTGAGGGTCCCTACATTCTGTACCACCGTACCCACGTCCATCGGAAGCCCGCCCGAAGGAACTTCCCGGCCCGTGAGGGCAGTGATGAGCATTTTTTCCCCACCCTGGGGATACTTCGTCTTTAAAACACTTACCTGGATGTCGAACCCTTTTCCAGCTCCCGGTCCAGAGAGAAACCGGGCCACTGCCTCTTGAAGGGTGGGCAGAAGATCGATCTTGTTATCCTCGATGGCAATGATCCCTCGTTTTACTCCCAGGATCTGGAGGCATACGCCTAACCCATAGACAACAGCGGGTGCCTGTTCCTTCAACGTGCGGTAATCAATGGTAAGGTAGGGTTCACACTCGGCCCCATTGGCGATTACCACATCGATCGGTTTTGTAGGAGGAGGGGAAAGCTTCATCCATGTGGGGAAGCCCGCCCCCCCCATGCCCACGATTCCCGCCTCTTTGATCCGTTCAATCGCTTCCGCTTTGGTACAGGAAAAGGGATCCAGCGGGGGGAGAAAAGCTTCTTCGGTACGACCGTCCGCTTCGATCACGATGGCTACCCCATCCTGCAGGTTCGCCTGAGGCCTGGGTTCGATCTTCTTTACCACTCCACAGATGGATGCATGATGGGGGATCATCAGTTTGCCGTCACTGGAGGCAATTTTTTGACCCCGGGTCACCGTATCCCCGACTTTCACCAGGGGCTGGTTCGGCGCTCCTGTATGTTGATTTAGGTGTATTACGACCTGTTTGGGGGATAGATGATACTCGATAGGAACATCCTTCGCGAGCTCTTTCTTCTCCGGCGGGTGTGTTCCTCCCTTGAAAGTTTTTACCTGCATGAATGAACTCCTTTGGGAATATCCACGAGGATTATCGATATTTTGGAGAAAAAAATGCCTATAGTATAGGATTTTCTCTATTATGCATGCTATGCCGAAAATCTAGGTTCGTCAAGAGGTTTCAAGGGATGGGACACACCCGAAAAGCAAACGAAATATCACCGAGCACAGGCGTCCTCTGACCTGTACATATCCGTCAGGCCTTCTCTTAAAGAGTATTCCCGGCCCATACATCTTCTTCCACCGGAACCGCCGGCTCGGTTGCCTGTGACAAAGGCCTACCGGGCGGGGTACTCTATGACCACGGCCTGTGTATCTATTCAACGTAGACCAGGGCCTCCTGGCTTGGCCCCTCCAATCGGAGCATGCCGGTTCTCTACCAGGGGGATCCCCCGACCGGGTTTCCTTTGACGAAGAATTCCCGGGCCGGGGATTCTGAGAAGGGCCGCCGGAGGCAGAGCCTCGGACATGAACCACCAAACGCGGGGTAAAAGAGTCGCATACCTCGCCCCTGCCTATTTCCAGCGGCAGCCTTATAAAGCCGGGAATCTCAACTAGGGCTGGAGAAACCTGCTATTCCCGGCCGCTTACCAGCCACAAGGAGGTTAGAATAATGAAACTCCAGGAGGTTTTGTACAACCAGGACAGAGTATCGGGCTTTAGGAAGTCTTTGAGGAACAGGGTCATCACCATATAGATTCCCCAAAGAACGAGAATCCCTAACGTTAGGAACCACGAAACCGTGCTACCGATAGGGAGAAACACTCCGATACAGAGAACGGCTCCTGCAAGGATCTGAACCACGGAGATCACGATGTTCAATGCATCGTTTCGTCCCAGCCACCGGAGCAATTCAGCCGTTTTTGACGTGTGGATCGAGAGCCCCTGAATCCCCAACACAAGGAAAAAGATCCCGAGGCTTATCCGGAGTAAAAAGATGGAAATGGGTTTCTGCGTTTGCATGGTAAGTACTATACCGTGGAAGGGGGAAAAAATCCATTCGTTTTTTTAAACCCCAGGAGGTGGCCGCCACTATCTGGCCCAGCCACCCTCACTTTGTCTTCGTCATTTTTTTATTTTCATTGTTATGGAGGACGGTCTTCCCACAGCAATGAACTCGAGCTCAGTTTTTAAGTAAATATCATCGACATTGCCCTGGGAAGAACCAAAAAGATCTTTTCGTTTGATGCGTATCTCTGGATCTTGCGCCCCTGCACCGATGGCTTTGTCCTTTACGTATTCCGTTACGGGAGGGATTATATCCCGAATGCAATCTTCGAGATTCGGATGATCCCGCAACCCTAAAGGGCTGTGGGCCCTGTAGAGGGTAGTACCATCCACCTCAGATGGGAGTATTTCTACCCGAACCCTTTCAACCACCAACCCCGTTACGGCTCCTACTGCATTGGCTACTTCCGCATAGGGTGGAATCAACACCTTCGTATGGATCAGGCTTCCCGCTTCTGGAAGGTATGTCCCGGCAGGAGCACCCACAGCTACAATGGGATCTTTCAAGGTGAAGGAGCAGTTGAACAGGGAAGGTGCAGGATCAGCTTGTGATCCCGATAGAGGGGTTTCTTCCTTCAGGGCTGTCTCCAGAAAAACCGTACTTAAAGGGCACAAATCGGTAAGGGGCAGGTCTTGAACCGATTTTAAGGATACTCTTATCGACTGAAGTACGAGTTCCTTTGCAATCAAAAAGGGAACCTGCGATCGCACATTCTTGCAGAGTGATTCTGGAGAAATCCCGAAGGACCTCGCGTAGAGTACGGCACCGAAGCAGGCCGCTTCCCGGTCCCAGAGGGATAGTTCACCCAGGACATGGAGGGCGTCGGTCGGTGTGAACCCTCCTTCTATACCCACTCCGAGAGATATGAGGTGCCGTATATTTTGCTCCAGGGTATACCCGATCTGCTGGTGAGATGCCAGATTCTCCAGGGCGATAGGGCCATCTTTTAGTAAATCCACCAGGAGACGTTCTCGATTGGATAGGGCATGCAGGAGGGACGGGAACTCGAATGGATCAATCCTCAGGAGCAAAAACCGCCCTGCCAAATCACTCCTTGGCTTTCCTTCCACTTGTTTCCGAAGCTCCTGTAATACAGAAGGATACTGGTGAGCGAGCAGAGATAAAGGAACCACTCGTTCGGGACCGACAGAGGGATACTGCACCCGGCTATCCCCGCCTAATCCAATCGTGTGGAGATCGATTGCCTCCACCATCGTTTTCCATCTCCCTACCCTTGCCCCTTCTGAATTAAGGGTTGGCAATCCTTCCGACACATATGCAATGTCCGTTGTGGTACCTCCCATATCCACCATCCAGAAGGTAGACTGACCGGAAAGTGCCTGTGCACCTACTACACTGGCTGCGGGGCCCGACAGAATCGTTTCAATGGGATGTTCCAATGCCCGTTCGGCACGCATTAAGGAACCATCGCCTCGGACAACCATCAGAGGAGCATGGATCCCCAAAGAGTTAAGAGAGGACTGAACCGTTTCTATTAATTGTTGAAGGAGGGGAATAAGTCGGGCATTCATGACAACCGTCATGGCCCTTCGAACTGAATCGAGTCGTGAGGTTAGCTCGTGTCCGCAGGTTACAGGTACATGAACTCCTTTGTGAGTGGCCAGTTCACAGATCAATTCTTTTACTCTTAGCTCATGGGCGGGGTTCCGAACCCCGAAGTAACCGGACACAGCAAAGGCATTCACCTTGCCTAAGAAGGTAAGGATCCCCTTGCGTACCTCCCCCTCATCCAGGGGTGCGCGCTCCGACCCGTCCTCGTTGTGGCCTCCTTTGATGTTTATGAAATTTTTTGTTCCCAATTCATCCGTGAGATGGTAGGTATCCAGCAGATCAAGATCATACCCGATGAGGATTAACCCTACAGTCCCCCCCCGACCCTCTACCAGGGCATTTGTGGCAAGAGTGGTGGAAAGCCCCACGAAAGAAATCCGGTTTGCGAGAGAGGAAAGGGAATCGAATTTTTCTCCCCCCAC
>CALKLC010000104.1 GCA_937991975.1 uncultured Spirochaetales bacterium
GTGGATTTTCCAGAACCGCTTACTCCACTGATCACTACCAATTGGTGGAGAGGGATGGTAAGGGAAAGGCCTTTCAGGTTATGAATGGTGGCCCCTTCGATATGCAGGGAAGGGCCGTGGTGAGGGGACATGGAATGAGTAGGGGGAATGAGGTACGCTTTTTTTTCTCCCCGAAGATACCGGGCAGTAAGTGAAAAGGGGTGAGAGAGGAGGGCAGATGTGGGCCCGGCAAACACCACCTGGCCGCCTTGCCGACCCGGGCCAGGCCCCATGTCGATGACGTAATCGGCCGCTCGGATCACCTCTGGATCGTGTTCTACTACCAGAAGGGTATTCCCGTTGTCCCTGAGGAGGTGGAGAATACGGATTAGGCGTTCAATGTCACGAGGGTGGAGCCCGATGGAAGGTTCATCCAGTACGAAGAGGGTGTTTACCAGGGCAGAACCTAACGCGGTGGTCAAATTGATTCTTTGGAGTTCACCTCCACTCAAAGTTCGGGATTGCCGATCGAGTGTAAGGTATCCCAATCCTACATCGATCAGATACGTCAATCGATTCAGCACCTGCTGAAGGAGTACCCCACAGGTGATCTCCTGTTCTTGAGTGAGGGAAAGGTGAGAGAGAAAATCCTTTGCTCTATACAGGGGAAGGGAGGCGAGGTCATGGATATTCAATCCTCCTTGTTCCTTTGCCCCCCCAAGCCGCCATAACAGGGCTTCTTCCTGCAACCGTGCCCCTTTACAGAGGGGACAGATCCTATAATCCCGGTATCGGGACAGTAAGACCCGGATGTGCATCTTGTAAGCCCGAGACTCGAGCCATTCGAAGAACCTCTTTACCCCGTACCATTTTCCCTCTTCCCAGCTACCCTCTCCCTCGATAACCCACTGTTTCTGAGCAGCGGAGAGATCTTTCCAGGGTACATCGAGAGGGATTCCACGTATTCCGGCAAAGGATTCCAGGTCCTCCTGACACTCCCTGTAACTTTCCGTCTGCCAGGGCTTGATAGCCCCTTCCCTGAGGGTCAGGGTATGATCAGGAATCACCTGGTCATAATCTACATCGATGATCCTTCCGAATCCCCTGCATGCAGGACAGGCCCCCAGGGGAGAGTTGAAGGAGAAAAAGTTGGGGAAAGGTTCCCTGTAATGGATATCACACTCGGCACAGTGGAAATCTGTGGAAAACTTCCATTGTGTGATAGGAGTAGATCGATCTTCACCCAGACGATACACCGTAAGACGTCCATTCCCAAAACGGAAGGCTGCTTCCAGTGCTTCGCGTGTTCTGCTTTCCATATCGGGGGAAAAAAGGATCCTGTCCTGAACTACCTCTAGAAGATCCTTTGTGCGGTCGATGAACCGGGTGTATCCCTGGGTGGAAAGCACCTCCCGAAGGGATGCAGGGGAGGAACCTGGCGGAATAGGTACTGTGAATGATACGAGGATAGGAGTAATGGTGTCTGCCAGTTCCTGTTTTAGGAAACCGATGATGGAATCCGGGGTATCTTTCCGAACCTCTTTCCCGCAGGATCGACAGTAGAGTTTGGCAAGATGGGCGTAGATGATTTTAAGATAGTCATTGATTTCCGTCATGGTGCCCACGGTGGAGCGGGAGGTGCGAACTGGATTGGCTGCTTCGATCGCTACTGCAGGAGGAATCCCTATTATTCGATCCACCCGAGGCTTATCCATCCGCTCGAGAAACTGTCGAGTGTAGGCGGAGAAGGTTTCGATGTACCGTCGTTGCCCTTCTGCGTAGACTGTATCGAAAACAAGGGATGATTTGCCGCTTCCGCTTACTCCGGTAACCACGGTGATCTTGCCGATGGGTATATCGACGGAAAGGTTTTTTAAATTATTCTGTCTTGCGCCCTCTATGCGGATTATTGAATCAGTACTCATATTCAGAATTTTTATTGGCTTTGTATTTTTCATATGTTCAGGCTTAGATGAAATACAAGTTGGACGGCTCCTTTCCAACCATAGACGCATGAGTTAATATACAAACAATAGCGTTTATAGTCCGCTAAATTCCGTTAGGTTTAGTATGTCCATATAGTCCCATTCCCGGTATGCCATAGCATATACCCTGTTCCTGGTACATTGGTCCACTACAGAGGGTTCTATACGCTTCTATATGCAGAGCGGCTAGTACAGGATACAGGGGCCTGGATTCATACGCAGGGAAAAACTTGCGAAACCTGGGGAGAGTCTCAGTAACGAACTGGACTATGCTTTGAAGGGTCACGGTGGATTTCACTTCAACGACAAAGACTTTTGTTTTCGTGGCAGCGACTAGATCGAACTCTCCTTCCTCTCCATTTCTCCGACGTCGAATCCGGATAGCTTTATCAATAACGTCCTCTTCAAAACATCGATGAATTGTCCCAATACCGACTCTAGCGTATCAACACGCTGTTCCAGTGTTTTTGTACCTGCCATTACAAGCCTCTGATCTAAAGAATACAACGAATAGGAGAAAATTGCCATACTGTGCAGGATGCACTAAAAGAAGCGTGCCCTTGCCACTTCAATATTTAGGCATCGTGTATACAGACCCTATCCAGGCATTATCAAATATATTCAGCTATCTCAACGTATCTCTTCCACTGCCCAATGATCGCCCATTGCCCGTCTGCCGCTTGCAAGACCCTTCCCACTGGATACCTGTCGATCTATATCCGGTCTTTGAAGTGCTTCTTCTTTTAAAACGACACCCAGACCCGGCCCTTGAGGAATGGAAAGACAGCCGTCTTCTGCCTGCACTGTTAAGTTGCTGAGAATGAGAAAATAGGTTTTATAGAACGCTCTCACGGATTCCACAAAAAATAGATTCGGAATATGTGCACCCAGATGCATGCAGGCTGCATGACAGATCGGTCCTGCCACATTGTGAAGCACCAGGGGCACACCGAAGGTCTCTGCTAAAGCAGCAATCTTTCGTGTTTCAGCAATACCGCCGTTCCAGACAGGATCTGTCATTACAATCTGAGAAACATGCTTTTCCAGCCATTCTCGTAACTGCCATCGGGTAAACAGAGTCTCTGACCCCACAATGGGAATACGGGTTCGCTGGCTTAGCAGTTTTATTTCTTCCGGATACACAGCTGGAATAACATCCTCCAGGAACAGGATATCATACGGTTCCAGGGCACTAACTATACGTTCCATAGTGGCACGGTTCCAGCGAAAGTGGAATTCAATGCCAATTTCCATCTCTTTCCCCACAGCTTCCCGTATCTGGTGGATGGGTCTGAGGCCTGCCTCTAGCTGGATTGGGTTTATATAGTGTCCAAAACTGCGTTCGCTGTAGGAATCAAAGGGCCAGATTTTCATAGCCCGTATTCCATCTTCTAGAAGCGATTGTGCCAGGGCACCGGCATTTTCATGCCAGGCCACATAATCCTGGATTGGGCCAAAACCAATGCAGGTATTGTACGTGGGTACTCGATCACGGGTTTTACCGCCCAGCAAATGGTAGAGAGGGGCGTTATATGTTTTTCCCAGAATATCCCACAAGGCAATTTCCACTGCAGAAAGTGCCCGTATCTCTGCTCCGGCATAGCCATGGTACATGAGATTGTCCATCACAAAGCGCCACAGGCCCTCGATATCGAGGGGATCCTGCTCCAGGAGAAGGGGAGCCAGGGTACCGTGCAGAGCGCCTTTTGCACCGGGTACTTTGTCTACGGTTTCCCCCAGGCCCGTAATACCATCGTCGGTGTGAACTCTTACCACCAGGAGGCGGGGAAACTCTTTCCACTGCAGAGACTCTATTGCGGTTATCTTCATCAGTGCTCCTTTGTATGTAAGGGTGGCTCAAATGTAAGAATTGGCTATTCTTGCTGTCAAGGCATCAGCATCGAACACTGAACTATTCTTGACGCTTCCCCCCTGGATAGGTATACTCTCCACACTCAGAGCACATGGTAATACTACGGGATGTAGCCTAGCGGCTAAGGCGCCTGCTTTGGGAGCAGGAGACCGGGGGTTCAAATCCCTCCATCCCGACGATGCGCCCATAGCTCAACTGGATAGAGCAACTGCCTTCTAAGCAGTAGGTCGGGGGTTCAAGTCCCTCTGGGCGTAAAGATACATAGTCAGCTTAATTTTGGAATAACCCACCCCTCACTATAAAATTGCAAAAACTCTCAAGTGACCCCATAATATAGACACATGGAAAAGAAACATGTTTTCCTGTGGCTCCTTTCTCTTCTCTTTTCCCTTTGCCCTCTGTATACAGGGCCTTTCCTTTTTAGTCAGTCGAGCGGTAACGATACCGATTCGAAGATAGTTTTTCTGTACATGGCCCAGGCAGGGTATCAACCAAAGGATATCCTGGAAAGGGTAGAGGAGTATTCCCATCGGTATGGCACTCCGGTCAAAGTCGTATTCAAAGAGTATGAACAGATGTACGACGAAATCCAGGGAGCTTCCAGACAAAAGGTTTCTCCCTACGATGTTGTGCTGGTAGACTTGATCTGGATTGCAGAGTTTGCAGAGAAGAGGATCCTCCATCCGCTCGGTTCCGAGGATGTACGGAATATACAGGAAGGGATAAGTTCCGGCTTGACGGATGCATTCTTATATGGAGATAGGTATTGGGCCTTTCCTTTCCTAGCCAATATGCAGGTTCTCTTCCTCAACTACGATTATCTCCAACAGATCGGTAGAAAACATCCACCTCAGAGTCTGGAAGAACTCGTCGAGTACGCGCGGGAGATGAAAAAAAAAGGTATCGTTCCCTATCCTCTATTCGATTCCTGGAAGAAACAAGAAGCTCTGGTATGCGAATTCGCCTGGATTCTGCGTAGTTTTGGGGGCTGTTTCACCGGGAAGGACGGCAGGTTGCAACTGAACACAGAGGAATCCTTTAGAGCGCTTTCCTGGATGAAAGGGTTATTGGACGAAGGCCTGATGAACCCCTATGCCCTCCATAGCGATGAACTCTTTGTCTCTGAGGTGTTTCTCAATGGGGACACAGCCTTTACTACGAATTGGACCTATCTCCTTCGATATCTAAACGAATTTCCCTATTTAGAGAAGAAATTTGGTGCTGCCCCCATTCCTTCTTCCCGCACGAATCTTTCCATAGGATCTGGATACTCTTCCATCAGTGGCTTTCAAGGGCTAGGAATCCTTGCCAACAGTCGAAAGAAAGAGGAATCGAAACGGTTCGTACGATTCCTGGCTTCTCCCGATTTTCAAAGAACCCATCTGAGTGAGCTTCCCGTATGGAGAACTTTATGGGAAAATCCACTTGTCGAAGCGAAGGACCCCTATTTGAATCTGAAGGTCACAGTGCTACAACATGTGGTTCATCGGCCCCTCCATCCGAGGTACCGGGATATCTCTTTGGTGATGCAGGATGAACTATTTCAAGCATTGACGGGAGTTCAGGGGGTAAAAGATACGCTTTCGAAAATGCAGAACCGAATCATGGAATTGTTACGATGAAACGAACCTTTAGTTTGCGATCAACCCGTATTTCTGTACGAGTGATTCTTGCCTTTCTAGGACTGGTATTGTTCCAGGGAATCATCTCCATCATAGGGGTGTCATTGATCATTCAACGAGCCAACGAGGAATCCTTCGAAAACCAGATTCGTAGAACTGTAGATTCTGTTCGAGCCTATACGGATGATGCTATTCGGGATATAAAAGTAAAAACCAGTCTTCTGGCTGGTCAGAAGAAAGTGATCGATTATACAGATTACGGCCTATACAACCTGTTGGCCCAAGAACTGAGTCTGTTTCGTTTGCCCATGCGAATCGATGCTATCGGTGTACTACGGCCCGATTCGTCCGTTGTTGCTGCCAGTGGCGAGTCGTACGTGGTTCGGTTGGCCGAAATGCATTCTATTGTAAAGAATTTCCTGGAAGGAACCCCGATTTTCTTACTGAATATCGAAAACCGTATGTACCTGTGGGTCGTTTCTCCTATACTGAGGGAAAAGACTCCCATTGGATATCTTGCATCAGCCATCCAGTTGGATCGCACCTTCCTGCGGCCGCTGGAAGTTGCTGTTGGAGCTCGGGTGATGTTCAGCTTGAAGA
>CALKLC010000105.1 GCA_937991975.1 uncultured Spirochaetales bacterium
CCCCTTCTTCCTGGGGAACATATGCCTGGATCGTCCCTGCAAACCCTCCTCCATGAACCCGAACAACTCCTCTTTTCCCTAAGAACTCTTCTGCCCAACCCAGGGCAAGGGGAATCTGCTGTGACGCAGGATCCCTATGGGGGATACAGTTTTGCAGCAATGTCCAGGAAGAAATGCCCGATTCCTTCACAAGGGACAGGAATAAATCGGTTTTCTCTTTCTGCAGGGCTACAGTCATTTCTTCTACCCGCTTGTTTTCCCGGTAGAAATGGAGGGCACGGAGAATCGCTCGATCGTTCGTTTTCCCCTTTAACTTAAGGATCTGGGAAAGGAACTGCTCCTTCGGGATGTCCCGGAGGACCTCGCCCCCCAGAAGATGGGCAACTTCTTTCATCTCCGAAGGGATGGAGGCGTATTCTTCCGTTAGATCCGCATGGGAACTCCCTGTATCGACGAGGAATAGTTGATATTCTCGGAGAGAGAAAGGAAGACTTTCTACCTGGGGACTCTGCAGATTCTGAAAATCGATGCTACAGACTCCGCCGTAGGCACAGGTCAATTGATCCATCAAGCCACACGGTTTCCCGAAGTAGAGATTTTCCGCCTCTTTTCCAATAAGGGCTAACTCGAGAGGCGTCAGGGTGCCTCGAGCAAAAAGGGTATTGCAGAGGGTTCCCAGGAGAAGTTCAATCGCTGCGGATGAACTAAGACCAGAGCCGGGCAGTACTCTGCTCTGGATGACCGTTTGGAATCCCGCTATAGGAAACCCTTTTTTTGCGAATCCATTGAGAATCCCCCGGACCAATCCTTCGGTACGTCCTCTTTCTTCCAGCTTTGGGGTCAAATCTTTGATATCCATCCGGATCTCCGGGAACCCTTCGGAGAAAAGTTCCACCCTGGCCTTGCCGCTGGATGAATCATCGCTGTACGATCCCACGGCTATTGCATCGAGATGCACAGCTGCAGCAAGCACTTTCCCGTGGTTGTGGTCTGTATGGTTTCCCCCAAGTTCGGTTCTGCCAGGACTGGAAACCACCCATACATCCTTTAAACCGAAATACTTTCTGTGCTGTTCCAGAAGAGAAATGTATCGATCCTGGCTCTCTATCAAAGCTTCATCCGGGTAGAGGGTAGAGAAGAGGGCGTTGAATCTTCCCGCTTCGATGGCATGGATCGTTTGGTGTTGATTCATCCTTCCTTCCTTTAGTAATATGCGATGCGGTTACCGGATTATGCATAAAATTATCCCTAGAGCGCAAGACTACCCATGGGGTTCTACCCGCTGGATACCTGAATTCCTCGGTCTTCCTGCACCAGATGAAAAACCCTGGGCGGAACTCTGGTACGGGGCACATCCAAGGGCCCCCTCCCTTTTGGAAGAGAAAGGAATTGACCTCCTACAGTGGATTTCGAGGGATCCGGAACTCATATTGGGCTCCAAGGTAGTGAACACATTCGGTCCCCAACTTCCCTTTCTCTTGAAACTTCTCGCTGCTGCCGAACCCCTATCAATCCAGTGTCATCCTTCCCTTCTTCAGGCACAGGAAGGATTTCAGCGAGAAAATCAGTTGGGTATTCCCCTGGATTCTCCTTTCCGTAACTATAAGGATCCCAACCATAAACCGGAGATCATCCTAGCTCTTTCTCCCTTTACAGCGCTCTGCGGATTTCGATCATCTTCCACCATCCTTCATCAGTTTAAACGGGTAGTCCCGATCCTTCCGGGGTTGACCGCTTTCTTTCCTTTGTTGGAAAGAGCGAATATAGAGGAGTTCTTTCGGTCCTTGTTTACCCTTCCAAGAGACACCATCCGCTCCTGGATCCACACGTATCGAACTCACCTGCGCGAGAAGCCGGATCACTCTACGCCGGAAGATCGATGGTTTTCCCTGCTATCTTCCCTGTATCCGGAGGATCCTGGTTGTTTTTCCCCTTATTATTTGAATTTAGTCGAACTTTCTCCTGGAGAGGCCTTGTACCTCGATTCCGGCGTACTGCATGCGTACCTCCATGGCTTTGGAATTGAACTGATGGCTAATTCGGACAATGTCCTTCGGGGAGGGTTGACTTCCAAGTACGTGGATCTGGAGGAGCTTCTAAAAGTGGGTCGATTCAAGGAGGAGATCCCCCGGGTGATCCGACCTGAAAGAAAAAGAATCCCGCTTGTGGGAGGAGAACTCTGGGAAGAACTGTATCCAGTACCCATTATGGAATTCCACCTATCGGTATTCCGTATCCATGAGGTAAAGGATCAGATCCTCCTCCCTGTTTCAGGGCCCGCGATCCTTCTCTGCGGGGAGGGAGTATGGGAATTGAAGGGGGAGTCTGGATACAAACCAATTCTGTTGAAGCGAGGGGAAGGTTGTTTCCTCGATGCAACCCTTTCAAAGATTCAACTTAGCGGCAAAAAAGCGGGGTCTGAATCGGGATGGATTGTGCAGGCACGGGTAGGGTTCGATGGATAGGCAGATGCGAGTGTTCATAGATGCCGATTCCTGCCCTGTCCGGGTACGGGAAATCGTTTGCAGGGCTGCAAAAAAACGAAACTTCCTGGCCATCTTTACCGCCAATAGACAAATTCCTCTTCCCAGGAATCGGAATGTACGGTTTATCCTTGTAGCCCAGGGGGAAGGGCGGGCCGATGCTTACATTAAAGAACAGGTAGGGCCAGGAGATCTTGTTATCACCCGGGATATTCCCCTGGCAGCTGAACTGGTAGACTTAGGTCCAGTCGTAGTTAACGATCGGGGAGAGACGTACACAAAGGAAAATGTGCGGGAGCGATTATCCATTCGAAACTTCATGAAGGAATTAAGGGAGGTAGGGTTATACGAGAGTCCCACGGGAGGGTTTGGAAGGAAAGAGGTGAAGGCTTTTGCAGCCACCTTCGATCGGATCCTGACACAATTAGAAAGGGAGTCGCAGAAAGGGGTACATGAGTGAGTAACCTGGAAGAACTTAGACGGTTGGTGGAAGAACGAATCCTTTTCCTCGATGGCGCAATGGGGACGATGATCCAGGCTCAACGCCTGACCGAGGAGGATGTAAGGGGAAGCCGTTTCAAGCATATCCGCCCGGATATACCATTCAAAGGGAACCATGATCTGTTGAATCTTACTCAACCGGAGCTAATCGAAGAGATTCACCGTTCATACCTGGAAGCGGGCGCAGATATCATCGAAACGAATACCTTCAACTCTACTTCCATCAGCCTGAAGGATTACGGATTACAGGAACTGAGTTACCAGCTTTCCTATGAGGGAGCTCGGATTGCCCGAAAGGCAGTGGAGTCTTTCTTTCAGAAGAGAGGTAAAGTGGGCTTTGTGGCAGGGGTTCTCGGGCCTACCAATAAGACCCTCTCTATTTCTCCACAGGTGCAGGATCCAGGGTATCGGGATCTTACCTTCGGGGAACTCTCCACCGCTTATAAAGAATCGGCCAGAGGTCTATGGGATGGAGGGGTGGATCTCTTCTTGATCGAAACAATTTTCGATACCCTGAATGCCAAAGCAGCTATCTACGCCCTTCTCACACTATTTGAAGAGAAAGGCAAATCACTTCCCATCATGGTATCCGGTACAATTACCGATGCGGCGGGTCGTACTCTTTCCGGACAAACTCCCACAGCCTTCTACTATTCTATACGGCATGCTAACCCTTTCAGTGTAGGGTTGAACTGTGCTATGGGGGCGGACAAACTTCGTCCCCATGTGGAGGAACTATGCCGGGTGGCGGAAACTGCCGTGAGTGTACATCCAAACGCGGGTCTTCCCAATGCGTTTGGCGCTTACGATCATTCTCCCGAGTTCATGGCGGGTATCTTGAAGGAGTTCGCTCTAGAAGGGCTTGTAAACATCGTGGGAGGATGCTGCGGTACTACCCCCCAACACATCGCTTCGATCGTTGAGGCGCTTGCAGGTATTCCACCAAGAAAGGCTCACCCTCCCCAGCATCTTACCTGTTTGGCAGGGTTGGAACCGTTAGTGATCGGCCCCGGAAGCCTATTTGTGAATATCGGGGAAAGAACCAACGTGACAGGTTCCGCCCGGTTCCGTCGACTCATCACGGAAAGCAGGTATGAAGAGGCGCTGGAAGTGGCCCGTGATCAGGTGGAAGGCGGGGCGCAGATGCTGGATGTGAACATGGACGAGGGGATGCTGGACTCTGTAGAAGCCATGCGAAGGTTTCTTCTCCTCCTGGCCACAGAACCCGATATTGCCCGGTTACCGATCATGATCGATTCTTCCCGTTGGGAGGTGATCGAAGCAGGCCTGCAGTGCGTGCAGGGGAAGAGTGTGGTGAATTCTTTGAGTCTGAAAGAAGGAGAGGAGGAGTTTCTCCGCAGGGCCTGTTTGGTAAAAAAGTATGGGGCGGCCACGGTAGTGATGGCCTTCGATGAGGAAGGGCAGGCTGATTCCTTCGATCGGAAGGTAAGCATCTGTTCCCGTGCCTACAGGTTGCTCCGGGAAAAGTTAGACTTTCCCCCCGAGGACATCATCCTGGATCCGAACATCTTTGCCCTGGCTACGGGGATGGAAGAGCATCGGAATTATGGAGTGGATTTCCTGGAAGCGGTCAGGTTCGTCAAGAACCATCTCCCCTATGCGAAAACCAGCGGAGGAATCAGTAACCTTTCTTTCTCCTTCCGGGGGAATGAACGGATCCGCCGGGCCATGCATACTGCCTTCCTCTACCATGCCATTCGAGCGGGACTGGATATGGGGATCGTAAACCCGGGTCAATTGGATGTGTACGACGAGATTCCAGAGGATCTCCTGGAACGGGTAGAGGATGTGATCCTGAATCGTCGTCCGGATGCGACGGAACGACTACTGGAAATCGCCCCCCTCTACAGTAGCGCCGAAAAGATGCAGGAAGCGGAGGATCCCGCATGGCGTAAGGGAGGGGTCCGGGAACGAATTGTCCATTCTCTCGTAAAGGGAATTACGACCTTCATCGAAGCCGATGTAGAGGAAGCCCGAAAAGAACTTGGGACTGCTCTCAAAGTGATCGAAGGCCCTCTGATGGATGGGATGAACCAGGTAGGAGAACTGTTTGGCTCGGGAAAGATGTTTTTGCCCCAGGTGGTGAAGAGTGCCCGTGTGATGAAGCAGGCAGTGTCCTTTCTGGAACCTTTCCTATTAGAGGAACAGGCAGATCGGGGAGGATCCGCCAAGGGTAGGTTCCTTCTTGCCACGGTAAAAGGGGATGTGCACGATATCGGAAAGAACATCGTGAAGGTCGTGCTCCAGTGCAACGGGTGGGAAGTGATCGATCTGGGGGTGATGGTCCCTTCCGAGGTAATCCTCCGGGAAGCCGGGGCACAGAAGGTGGATATAATCGGGTTGTCTGGACTTATCACCCCATCCCTCGATGAAATGGTCCATGTGGCCTCTGAACTGGAACGTGCGGGTTTTACCCTGCCCCTGCTCATTGGAGGGGCTACCACCTCGGAGATCCATACTGCCGTTAAGATCGAACCGGTGTATCGGGGACCCGTGGTTCATGTGAAGGATGCTTCCCTCGCTGTAGGAGTAGCCGCATCCCTCAAAGACCCTGACAAGAAAATTCCCTTTGTATCCAGGATTCGGGAACGGTACGCTACTCTCCGTTCCCAGCGTCTTGCCCGTGCTCCTTACGATCTACTACCCCTGAAAGAGGCCCGGAAGAAACGGTTCGATCCAGGATGGAAAGGGTACCTCCCTCCTAAACCGCTCCAGATAGGAACCCATACGGTCGAAGTACCCATCTCTACTCTCTTTCCCTATATAGATTACCAGTTCTTCTTCGTTGCCTGGGATATGGAGGGGAAATATCCCCAGATCCTGGAAGACCCCGTAAAAGGCGCAGAAGCGAAAAAATTACTTTCCGATGCCCAGAGGATGCTGGAACAGATCGAAAGGGAATCCCTCCTTCAAGCGAGGGGAGTATACGGGATCTTCCCTGCCAACACTACAGAGGATGATACAGTCATAGTGTATGCGGATGAATCCCGGCAACGGGAGCTCGTGCGTATCCCTTTTCTCCGTCAACAGTTACGGAAAAAAGAGACTCCCTTCTATCTTTCCCTTGCCGATTTCATTGCCCCTCTTTCCACCTCGATTCCCGATTACCTGGGATTCTTTGCCGTTACAGCAGGAATTGGCCTGAAGGAAAAAGCGGAGAGGTTCGAACAGGGAGGGGATGATTACCATGCAATTTTATTAAAGATACTGGCCGATCGGCTGGCAGAAGCTTTCGCTGAATACCTACACCTCCTCGTGCGAAGGGAGTTCTGGGGGTATGCACCTGAAGAGTCCCTATCGGTCGAAGAGATCCTCAAAGTACGGTATCAGGGGATTCGGCCGGCGCCCGGGTACCCTCCATGCCCCGACCATCGGGAAAAAGCCCGGATCTGGAGCCTGATAGAGCCCGATCAAGTGGGTATAACTCTCACCGAAACATACATGATGGTGCCCCCCGCATCGGTATCAGGGTACTACTTTTCTCATCCTGCTTCCCGGTACTTTAGTGTGGACAGGATCGGAAAGGACCAGGTTGCGGATTATGCCAGACGAACAGGATCCTCAGTGGAAGAAACGGAGAAATGGCTCGCTTCCCATCTTGGATATTGAACTGCTCTTCCGGGGCTTCGAGCTGCTTTGGCTGTGCTCTGGTACCCATTGCCCTAGAGTTATCCCGACTTGCTATCTTCCAAGTCCCTCAAGGGTATACTGGAGCCCTTCTAATGAGCCAGAGAACACGACCCTTCCCTTTGTTTTCCATCGACGGTTCCCAGCCTGAGGGGATAGTTCATAGATCGATTCGTCGATGGAAGTAGTGTAGGGCTTTCCGTTTTCGAAGGAACCAAGAAAACCTAATTTTTCCATCATGGCTGCTCCAGAGGCGAGGTCCCAGAGTTTTGCGTAGGCGATGTAACTGACGTATCCCCCCATGAAAAGATGGAGAAGGGCGAAGACGCTACTTCCACTGGCATGGACAGTACCGGGGAACCTATGTCCTTTACGGGTGTTCCCTTGATCGATCGCGATCACACCTGCCTCGAAGGGTGGTTTTGGTACCAGGGGTTTGTGGAGAACCAGTCGGGGTTCGTCATCCGAGCAGTCTCTCTTCCATTCGGCAGCATACACTCGATCCTTTTCTGTAATGAGGAGTTTACCTGCCACAGGCAGATAGATGGCGCCTTCGGTAATTGTTCCCTTCTCAGCATAGGCGATGGAGATGCCCCAGGAAAGGAGGTGGTTTGCGTAGGAAGAGGTTCCATCGATGGGATCGATGATCCAGGTATTTCCTTTCAAAGCTTCTTTCAGGTATTGCTCGTCCTTTGTTTCTACGGTTTCCTCCCCAATGAGGTATACCCCCTTTTCGGGTCTGTCGAATTCATGCCCGAGCATTCCTTCTATTTCCCTATCGGCTTGCGTAACTATGGATCGATCCTGTTTGAACTCCCGGGTGGGGGAATCGAAGTAGTGGAGTGCTATACGGGCCGACTCGTCCAGCAATCGGAGCACTTCCTGCAAGTTCCACGTTGTCATGGATAGTTCCTTTGCTCAGTCCTTCAGTTTCTTAACCAGGATACGGCTTCGCCGTTTCAAATTGTAAGCTGCCCGCTTTTTTTCCGGGAGAGCAGATAGATCCCCCTCCTCGAACCCTAACTTCAGAAACCAATCTACCGTGGCTACAGTCAGGACGAATACCTGTTTCAATCCCAGATCCTGAGCTTTTTCCAGTAAGTACCCGATGAGTTTAGGTCCTACCCCCAGATGGGTGTACTGTTCGTCCACCGCAACACCGGCGATTTCTCCCACCCCTTCAGGGTATAGGTGAAGGGCTGCGCACGCGTGGATGGCATCGTCGATCTCGAACACGATATAGTCCTGATAGGTTTCCGAAAGGGTTTCCTCTGTGCGAGGGAGCAGGATTCCTCGTTCCACGAAGGGTTTCATCAATCGGAGGACATCGATGATTTCCGTAGGTTTCATGGGGCGGATCCCTGCGTACCGGTTGGAGTAGATCATCGTTCCCGAACCAAGATTGGAGAAGATTTCGGAAAGCAAGGCACCCTCCATCCTTCCGTCGAGGATGTGGACTCTCTCCACTCCGGATTCACAGGCCCGCCTCGCCATACGAAGGAGTTCCAGTTCTTCTTCTTTGTTCTGGTTCAACTGGAAGAATCGTTCCAGATCGGCCAGACTGAAATTGCTGATCCTCCCTCCAGGAGCTATCGGTACTCCTTCGGGAACCGCGAACTTCGACGCATTGAATACAGTACCCGCGGTTAGGAAGAAAAGTTTTTCCGCTCCAATTCTAGCCGCGGTAACTACTGCCAGTTCATTGGAAGAAATGTTGTACGGCCTTCCCGTAGAGTTCCACCCGATACAGGGAAGGATGGGGATGAAACCATCCTCCAGAACCCGGCGGAGCCCTTCAGTCAGCACCCGATCTACAGTACCTGCACTTTGAAAATCGGTTCCATCCACAACCCCGATTGCCCTCGCCCGGACCCAATTCCCGATTACTGCATTGATAGAGGAGGCGGCAAGACTCGTCATGACCCTGTTGGCTACGTCGAAGGCAGCCATCTTTATAAAGGGCATCGCCTCATGACTCGTTACCCGGATCCCTCTGATGGTTTTCCCCTCGATGTGGTAGTCCTTCAATATTTCATCGATCCGTTCCTTGGCGCCAGGAACAAGGATGATCCTGATTCCACCCTGGTGGAGAAAGGCTACGTCCCGCATCAGGACAGGGAAATGGGTATCCTGGATGATAGGATATTCCACCTTGACTACAAAGGTGGTACCGGTAAACTGTCGAAGGTACTGAAACACCTCTCGGATCGTTTCTACTTGATCCATGGGAAGTATCTTATAGCGCCTTCTTTTCCTTGACAACCGGGGTAATATATGTGTTTCTTCACCTTAATTTTCTATTGTGTCGATGATGGAAACCCCGTCGTTCCTTTTAGCGAAGAGCTTCAGGGTATGTCGGAATACGTTCATCTTTTCTTCCAGATCCACCGCTTCGTTATCGAAACGCTGAAAGAACTGTTCCGCCGTCATCCCATTGCCCAGGTCTCCCCGGATCATCCCCTTTTTGTAGTACTCTCGTAGATCCAATAATCGATAGTACACTTTCTCGAACAGAAAACTGCTTTTCCTGAGATTCAATAGGGGGCCTACAAGGCTACGCTTTTCCCGTAACACTTCGGACATTGTACCCATTTTGCCTGCACGATCTTCCCGAAACCATTTATCCAGGATTTCGTACCGGGCTAACAGAGTTTTGTACGCTTCATCGAACTTCCCCTTCATTTCTATATATCGGCTGGCAAAGTTTCGGAGAGCCCTATGCGCATTACTACGGAACGCTTCGACTCGCTCTGCATGCCAGTTGCGACGGAAGGTCTCCAGATCTTGAAACATGACAGGTATGTTCCGGAATCCACGTTCCGGTGTGTTTTCAACCGCGCTTCCAGGTTCTGCAAATAGAATCGTGCCATCTTCTGCTTCGCACCGTACTTGACCCTCTTCGCAAGCGACTAGGATGGAACCATCGGGAGCAGTGGCCACCTCGAATGTGGTACCCCGCACCCCCATGGAGGCATTCCCCGTACGCACTTCCAGGCTGGATTTACCTGAAAGCTTGATCGCCTTCTGGAGGACAGAGCCGGAGAGAAGCTCGATTCGTGCCTTTCCTCCATCCGCTAGAACAGAAAGATCTATGTAGAGACTGGAAGAAGGTTTTATCAAAAGACTCCCCTGTATTCCTGTTTCCTCATGAAATTGGATTTCGACTAGACCAGACGAGTCAGTACGAACGAGATCGTAATTCTCGATGGGAGAACTGAAATCCAGCTGCACGGTTTTGGTGTTTCGAACGATGGTTGCCCCCTGTTGCAGATAGGAGACTTCCCCAACGTCTTCAGAATAGATAGAAGGTAGCAAAATAAGAAAAAGCAGACAGCCTATACTAAATAGAATTGTTTTATGTATGCGGGTCGATTTTTTGTTCATCCTTTTTACCCTGTGATCAAGTTTTACATGGTATGCTGATAAATATATCCCGAAGAGAATCCATTTTCATAGGTAAATTCCCGAA
>CALKLC010000106.1 GCA_937991975.1 uncultured Spirochaetales bacterium
CTCATATGTATGCTGTCTCCACTTTTTCTTATTCCAATCAAGCGGACATGATCTTTCTAGATACCTACCCGGGGCTCAGAACCGCATCCGGGAAAATTGATCCTGCAGCGAAGGAGGACTTAAAACTCACTCTGGCCCATGAGTTCCAGCACCTGGTGAACTATAGCGAGAAGGTGATTAAGCAAAAAAAATCGCAGATGGATACCTGGATCAACGAGGGGCTATCCGCCGCGGCCGAATACCTCTACCTGGGAAAGCACGTGCCGTGGAAGATCGAGTATTTCAACCAGGTTCAGTACCAGTTTTCGCTGAAAGGTTCCTATAACCCCTTGAAGGACGCGAACCTCTGGGGGCAGTACTTCGTTTCCTGGGGGGTTTGGGGGGATCCGCTGGTGAACTATTCCACCGTATACCTATTCTTCCAGTGGCTTCGGATCCAGGCGGAAGAATCCTCCGGCAGCAGGCCGGAGATCTATAAAACAATCCTGCAGGATGAGAAATCTGACTATCGGGCAGTGGTGAATGCTTTCAACTCCTATACGGGAGTAAGTCGGACTTGGAAAGAAATCTTCATGAGCTGGCTTTTCGCCAACCTGCTGAACCATCCAACAGGGTTGTACGGGTACAGGAACCAGCTTACAGATTCTGAAGGGAAGGTAGCTTACCT
Organism: uncultured Spirochaetales bacterium; assembly: GCA_937991975.1. GTDB lineage: Bacteria > Spirochaetota > Spirochaetia > DTKZ01 > DTKZ01 > DTKZ01. Next base: position 668 of record CALKLC010000106.1, read on the forward strand.
CTATCCGAGGATTTTCTGTAGTCTACCTTCTGATACAAGTGGTGTGTATGCCAGGAGTCCCTATCCCCCCTTCAGTGTCTCTGACACGAACGCAGGTAAGGCTTTTCTTTTACCGGGGGATGCAGTGTATGTACAGATTACTGAAAATAAATCTCTGTCAGATACCAGTGACATCGCGTATGGCTCTACCGATCTAAGTTCAGAGCCTACGGTGGGGGAGGGGTTGTACACAGGAGGTGAAGTGCTCCTGGCGAGTAACATAAAGGGGTTATTCGATGGGTACGTGTACAGTACAGATAAACTATTGACGCCGGGGACTACTCTTAATATAGGGATCAGTACCATTACCCCGCCTGCTTCCATCATCCTTCCTCGGGACCTGCCCAAAAGCATGGGAACTTTCAGGAGTAAAAGCATTCATCAGCGGCCCTTTCCAATGGATGCGTTGTTGGGAACTGAGGAGCCTGCAAAAAGCGAACTATCGTTTGTCGTGCACTAACCTGATCCTGCACGAACCTCGGGCTAAAGCCTTTCGGTCAGGCATATCACGGCCCACGATTCGAATGGATCTCTACCACAACGATTTCAGGCGGGCTCCCAATCCGTAAGGGTGGGCCCCATGTCCCGTACCCCGAAGAGACGATCACATGGGTGTTCCCTTTTTTCTTGTAACCGTAGTCGAGTTCATACACTTTGCCTGTGATAAACTGGTTGGGCCAGAGCTGCCCTCGGTGAGTATGACCGGAGAGTTGAAGGTCCACTTGGGCTTGCTCTGCTTCCTCCAAACCAAAGGGCTGGTGGTCGAGAAGGATGATGGGTTTACTCTGATCTAAGCCTTCCATGAGTTCTGATAGGGATTTCCGTTTATGGCCGTCGAACCGTTCAGCCGCTCGGTCATCCCTTCCGATGAGGGTGAAACCGGCTCCAATCTGTACTTTCTCGTCGATGAGGCTGTGCACGCCTGCTGTTTGCAGGTATTCGGAGAACTCCTTCAAATGCCTCCCGATGTACTCATGGTTTCCTGGTATTGCGTACACCCCTAGTGGGGGCCTTAGCTTAGCTAGTGTTTCCGTCATGTTCTGCTCCACAAAGGGGCCGAGGTCCTCATCCAGTACGTCCCCTCCGAGGAGCACGAGGTCCGGCTTCAGGGATTCTATCTGTTGCACCAATTCTTCCAGCCGTGTTTTCCCGATGAGGGTTCCCAGGTGGATGTCTGAAACAAAAACAACCCGCAAGGGATTAGGGGAACCTATCGGCTTGGAGAGGGTAATAGTGTACTGGGTGATTCTTGGAGATCGGGCCTGGATCGTTCCTATAATCAGAAGGTTACTGACAGTAAGGACAAGGGCCCCACCCAGGATTCGCTGAATACATGTGGACCTTAAAAGTTCGTACGGTCGATTAAACAGGGATGTGCGGGCCAGGATGTAGGAGGTAAGGTAAAATCCATCGAAAAGCAGGAAAAAGAGGAAAAAGTACAGCATCGCAGCGAGCCAGTAGGCTCCCACCACATGTAGTCCCCTGTAGATCGGCTCGGGAAGGGTATGGTTCCCTATGCGGGACAGGATGTAAGAGTAGGCTACAAGGGTGAATAGGATCCAGTACAGGTAAGGAGATAGGTTACTATCAAAAGCTTTTACTAGTTTCCACCCATGGATTCCAATGTATACCTGTACAAGGGTGTACATGCTAAGGAAGATCGAAAAAAACAAGATGAACGAAGATCTCATGATCCTTTTTCCCCTCTTTCCATCGTTCCCCATTGACTGATCACCATACCGCTCAGCATGAGAAAAGCCCCCATCGCCTCCCTCAAGGTAAACCGTTCTCCCAATAAGAGGGCCCCACCGATGGCAGCGAACAAGCCTTCCATGCTGAGAAGGATTGCAGCATGGGTCGGATGGGCCTTTTTCTGGGCAATCACCTGAAGGGAATAGGCAATTCCCACAGAAAAGATACCACCGTAGAGGATGGGAAGCCAAGCAGAAAGAAGGAAACTGGATTGGATCCTCTCTGAGAAAGGAGCAACGAGGATACTGCATAAAGAAACGACGAAATACTGTACGATGGAAAGGAGAATCGGATTCTGATGGGGAGAGACTTTGGCGAGGTAAAGGACGTGACAGGCGAAGAAAAAGGCACTGAGAAATACAAGCAAATCTCCTTTATTAACAGAGAACTCCAAATCCACGCTGAGGAAGTAAAGCCCTATGGCTGTGCTCAGGGCGCCGATCCATCGGTACCTCCCGGACTGGGTCCCTAGAAAGGTCCCGATAAGGGGGACGAGCACCACATAGAGACCCGTGATGAATCCTGCTTTTCCAGCAGTTGTGTACTGGATACCGATCTGCTGCAGACTCGCGCCCCCGAAGAGAAGTAGACCCGCAAGAGTACCCGCTTTTACTAAAGTACCCCCTTTGATTAGAGTGTTTGCTGTCAGGAAAGTGCTTAATCCAAAAGAGGAAAAGGTAAGCCCCCTATTCTTCCAGCTGATAACATAGAATACGGGTAAAAGAGAAACTCCCCCCAGGGCAAACCGTACTCCATTAAACAAAAAAGGTCCCACATATTCCATCCCCACCCGCTGGGCCACAAACGCAAATCCCCAGATAGCTGCCGTGAGGAGGAGTAATAAATTATTCAACATAGGGGCTTTTATAGGTGAATCGATCGGTTTGGTCAACGGACGTGTATCAGGCTTATTCCCTTTGTGTTTTTTCCCCGATTCTGCTACAGTAAAATCGTGCTGGATATATCGGATCTACAGAAGATTCTCGAAACAATCTGGAACTGGCAGTTCGTTTCATTCCGGAACGCCCTCCTTCAGGCTATTGCGAAGTGGGTCGATGAGGGAGAGAACATCCTGGATCTGCTGGAGGGGTTCTACAAAGGGGATAGTGTACGGGGAGTGGGTTCGGGTACGGCTGGGGTGCTTTGCCTTACCAATCGCCGGCTACTCTTTTTCCTCTCTGGCGATACATACTCAGCTCCCGAAGTAATTCCCCTGGCCAATCTCCTGGCCGTTCGTCAGAAACGTACAACCGCTTTTACCCAACTCGTGTTCCAGAAGCGAGAGGGGGAATCGGTTTTCACAGTGGGCGGGCGGAATTTCAGTGTATCCAGTTTTATGGAACAGCTGCGGAGTCTTTCAGATTTTTTCGATACTCCCCCTGTAAAGCCAGCCGAGCCTCATCAGGAGCCGAGCAGAGAGAATCCGAGTGCACAGGTCACCGGTGCAGAGGCTGCCAGCGTACAAGCGATTCCAATTAGAACGGCCGATGATAAAAGAAAGAATGTCTCTTTCCTCTTGCAGGAAGCGAGAAACTTGAATCGGCTCCTGCTGGAGTACGAGCGATTCAACAACGAACCGACCTTTCTTCTGCGGTTAATCGATGATCTATTGTATATTGCCTATGCATGCTTGGGGTACGATTATCAGGTTTCCGAGGAAACGAAACTCTTTCTCCTCATGTGTTTTCTTCCTTTAAAGCAGCAATTGGCAAAGGATCGTACCCTTATCGTGAATCTGTTCAAGTACGATACCCTATCGGACCACCGGAAGGGTGAACTCCTGGAACACTGGAAGGTGCTGAGTAATGAAATCTATAAGAAAGGGGGAAACAAACCCCGTACGTACCTAAAGTCTCTACGGTATGTAGTGGCCTACGATGAGAAAAATGGTACAAACCATTTCGATCGGTTAGCGGCCGCCTTTTTTACCTTTGCCCAGCTTGTAGTGAAAGCGGATGGAACCGTCACAAAGGCCCAGGCCCGACGCCTATTGAAAGTACGGACCCTTATTTATGGAGAAAAACGGGCTATAGAAGAGCAACAGGCCGAAGAGTCGGAAAGTGCTCCCCTCGTTGTAACAAAAGAAGAGGAAGAGGAGGAGACCCTCGATGAGGTGATGGAGAAGATCAATCGCCTGATCGGGATGGAGAAGGTAAAAGAGCAAATTGCTACCTTTATCAACGTAATTAAAATCCATAAGGAGAGGGAACGAAGGGGTCTTCCAGTGACACCCCTCACTCTCCATGCGGTGTTTTACGGCCCACCGGGTACAGGGAAAACTACCATTGCCCGGTACCTGGGCAAAGTGTATCGATGTCTGGGGTTGCTGAAGAAGGGGCACCTCGTGGAAACGGACAGGGCAGGACTGGTGGCAGGATACGTAGGGCAAACCGCTATCCGTACGGATGAAGTGTTCCGTAAAGCCCTCGATGGAGTGCTATTCATCGATGAAGCGTACTCGTTGAGCAGTAAAGATTCAGGGAAAGATTTTGGGCAGGAAGCCATTGAAACTCTCCTCAAACGGATGGAAGACCATCGGGACCGCATCGCGGTAATCGTAGCAGGGTATCCTGAGGAAATGCGGGAGTTCATTGAATCAAACCCAGGTCTTCGGACCCGGTTCAATCGATTCTTCTACTTCGACCATTATACTCCGGGAGAGTTGTTGAAGATCTTCGAGGTTTTCATGGAAAATGCCCGGTTTACCCTGACGCCTGGAGCTAGAAAGGCATTGCTTGCCTATATTAACCGTAAGTGCGAACAGAGGGACCGAACATTTGGAAATGGAAGATTCGTCCGCAATCTGTTCGAGCGGGTGGTGGAAAAACAGGCGAACCGTATTGCTGAAACCTCTCCGTTAACAGATGAGATCCTCTGTACCATCACTGCCTGGGATATTCCTGAACTGGGTGAAGTGGATGAGATGGGGCCTGAACACTTTATAGAACAATAGAGAATTTACAGCACAGTAGAGAAAAAGGGGCGCAAGAAAAAGCAGGTCTCGGGAGGGAAGAAAGGTTTCATCAAGTAAATATCCGATTTATTTTAAATAGAGAGACCTTCCCTCGAAGGGAAAAGGGCCGTCTCCGAACAGGGTACGAAGGGCGACTGAAAATCCTTTTGGAAGGGGAGCTTGTAAGTCTAAACGACCCGGCAACACCAGACGAAGGGCATGGAGGAAGTATCCCCCGCGAAACTTACCTCCACCGTACTTTAAATCTCCCAGGAGGGGATGCCCTGCGAAGGATGCCTGGGCCCGGATCTGGTGAGTTTTCCCTGTATGGATCCGCAGAATCGCAAGGGTAAATCCCGAAGGAAAGAGAGTGTTATACGCTAGGGGAAATACTTCGGTGATCCCTTTTCCTTTTTTCCCTGCAGAATTGGTTGAAAGGATTGTTTTCTGATGCTGGGGATCCCTCACCAGCAGGTGTTCCCACAGGGCCGGTTCCTGGAGGATCCCGGTTAGAATACTCAGATAGTACTTCTGGATGTGCCCCATTCTAAGAGCGGATGAAAAAAACCGTGCTCCTTTCAGGCTTTTCCCGAACACCAGAATCCCTGTAGTGTTACGGTCTAACCGATGGAGGGGCCCTGGAGTATAGGTCAAGGATGGGGGGATTTTCCCCTGTAGGTACTGGATCACCGGTTTTAAAAGGGAGTTTTTCCCATGGGCAGTAACTCCCTTTGGTTTGTTCAGAACGAGAAAATCTTCGTCCTCATAGAGGATAGGGAGGGATAACTGCAATTTGGGTTCGCTACAGGAGGTTCCGTTTGCTGGATGATTAGAATTGGTCAATAGATAGGCAGGAATAGAAAGCACATCCCCCTGGCTCACTCTATGGGTGGGAGCAACTTTCCTTCGATTGAGGGTTATCGAGCCTTTTCGAATCATCCGGTAGATCGAACCTAGAGAATACTGCGGAAGCAGATTCCTGAGTATACGATCGATTCGTTTGCCTTCGTCATTTACTCCTAGTGGGAAGAAGCGTATATCAGGATCCATATCATTCTGGAGGGTAGGGAGTAGACCCCTCTCTGTCAAGGAGTGGGGATGTGTTTTGGTATGGATGAAGGGCCTTTCGCTGGCTTGACAAAGCTGTGTCCGCCGGTGAAACTAACCCCGCCATGCCTGGGAAACTCCTTCATGCATTTTCCCGTTTGATCGAGAATCCTGTGTTTCTCTCTACGTTTTCCGGATGGTTCCTGGCCCAGTTCATCAAGACGATCGTGGAACTCTACAGAACGAGAGGCCTATCGGGCAGAGAAATCCTATCCAACCTATTCTGGAAGACAGGAGGCATGCCATCCAGCCATTCTTCCCTCGTTACTGCATTGACCACATCGGTAGGTATCATGGAAGGACTCGATTCAGTTCTCTTTGTTGTGGTATTATTCTACGGTATTCTCACCATTCGAGATGCCCTCGGGGTAAGGCGATCAGCAGGAGTGCAGGCGCAATGGCTGAATCAATTGAGAGTCGAACTGTTCCAGAGATTTGGAGTTACCTTAAAGCCTGTGAAAGAAGTCCATGGACATACCCCTGCTGAAGTATTTGTCGGTGTATTGCTTGGGTTTTTCATCGCACTGGGAATCTGTAGTCTATAGGACTTGTTGGATGCTGAAAAAGTTAGGAAAAACATACAAACAGAAGGTTCTGAATTACCCAGAGTTGAGTATTACGCTGGGAGGGATGCTACTCGTGGGGTTCCTGGCAACTGGACTATTCCTCCCCGGTCCCAGCAGATGGAAGGGGTACTATCTCGTTCTCCTGGATAGTAAGATCGATCTTGAAAGAACGATTTCCCGATTGAAAGATGCCGGCTTCGATGATGTGCTGTCTACCGTAACTGCACCGATAACGATACAGAGCTTCTCTCACCTTGAAAGCCTGTACCTGTCTCAACTGCGGACAAGGTTACAACCCGAGGACCCACGGTTCGATGGCTTTCTCTCCAAGGTAGAGAACGTATTTCGGACAGAGTCCTCCGAAGCGCAGGTACTCTATTTCCCGATTTCTTACCATCCTGCGTTCCTTTTCTTCCGACTGGCCGCTATTTTACCAAATAAGGAATGCTTATTGGCCGATTGGGATTTCTATCGATCTATCGGCTTACTCTCCTTGTTCATACTTTTCCTAGTATTCCAGGCAATACGAACTCATACTCATCGATGGATGAGAATCCTGGTAGGAATTCCATGGATCCCTGTAATTCTCCAGGGTAACCTGCTTGGATTCATTCTCACTGTCTGGTGTTATCAGGTATATGCGAATCTTACAGATTCTTTCCTGTTAGAAGTTGACCAATACCTGTACTATCGTAAAAGCGAAGGGATGGACGCGATAATTTCACGGATTTTGAATCATCTTCTTTTGATCAGTGGGATCCTATTAGTCGTAACGGATACGAGCGTGATAGTGGGCATTATGTTTGGTACGTTCCTATCTTTAGGTATGGGAATTGAACTTATCCTTGTACGATTATATCGCTTTAAAAAGAGGGTGCACCGTATTTTTTTACCCCTTCCTATTCTCCCTGTGCATTGGAAAGAATCGAAACGGAGTGTTCTTTTTGGTGGTCTTATTGTGCTTTCTTTAGCCCCCCTATTGTTTATGCTTCCATTGCAGGAACGGTATCACCAGGTTCCTTCTCCTGGAGAAAGCAACCTCTATTGGGTCTTCGGTACTCGCTCCGCTTACAGAGACCTATGGGCACTTCATAAAAAGGATCCGCTTCCGAACTTGAGCGATTTCATGGTCCATGTGAAATATCAGAGGTATTTTCCTTATGGTGCTGCATATAATTTCCCTTCGGAAGAAGAAGAGTTATCCTATCCTCGTTTTCGCGAAGAGGAAGGGAAACTTACCCTTTGGAATGAAACGATAGTAAAATATGACCAAACATGGTATAAACAAACTCTCCACAGCGTAAAGAAGGATAAGCTGGGGAATCTGTTCTATAAGCAGGGGGCGAGAACAACGGTGTGGGAACCCATCTCCAAACGTCCATCAGGGACTCAGTTGTTTCTTTATTATCTGGTAGTTCTTTTAGTGGCAACCTCATTCTATAGGATCAGGATGCCGTTGATGCAAAAACCAACTCAATGGATTCTGGGTGTGATCACCCGAAGAAAGCAGCAAGAAGCATGAATCGTGTCTTTCGCTTGCCCAGGGGAGGATTGTACCTGAACTCCCAGAAAGATTCCGTCAAGGATCTCCCTATTCGTAATGCGGTATTGCCCCCCATTGCAGTTGTTCCTATGGTGCAACCGGATGGTAACGAGGTGAGCTGTCTGGTAAATGTGGGGGATTTTGTTCCCGAAGGAGGGTTGATTGGGAAAGGAAAGGGAAAACATTCTCTTCATATTCACGCCCCCATCCCTGGTACAGTGCGGGATATCCGAAGGATCCCGCTACCGAAAGGGATAGAAGCATCGGCGGTTTTCATCGAATTGGGAGGAGAGTTCGATCGACTGGGAAAGAAGGAAGTGGTTTACCCATGGCGGAGTCTCTCCCATCGGGAACTAAAAACGTTACTCATCGAGAAAGGAATCGCAGATGGAAGCTTTCCCCTTGACGGCCCAGTCGAGTTGTTGCTCATCAACGGGATGGAGTTGGAACCGTACGTGTGTTCCAGGTATAGAATTCTGGTGGAACGTTTCGATGCGATTCTGGAAGGAATTCGTATATTACAAAAATTACTGGATCCTGCCCGTACCCTGGTAGTCCTGGAGGACAGAGCCCAACAAGCGCAGAAATCCTTCTGGACATCTTTGAGTAAGGAACAGATGCAGGATAAAGAGGGGGGGAGCGGGAAAGAGATCGAATTAGTTCAACTGGAAGGGAAATATCCCGCTGGGGATGCAGAACAACTGGTTAGAATATTCTTTCACCAGAATGTAGAGCCAGGAAGGTCCCTTGTGGAAATGGGAGTAACGGTAGTAGAGGTCGATACCACGCTGTCGGTGTATGAAGGAGTAGCGCTGAGAAAACCGTTGATGGAGAGGATTATAACCGTTGGGGGTAAGGCGATAAAAAGACCTGCAAACCTCAAAGTACGGATCGGTACTCCTATCATTGACATCATTACAGAATGTGGAGGGCTGGTGCACCCTCCTTTGAAAGTAGTATGCGGAGGGCCGTTTCGCGGCTTTGGAATATTCGATCTTCGTACCCCGGTTACCAGAGACATATCTGGGATCCTTTTCCTTACAAAAGATGAAATACATTCGAGCGCCCGAACTCCCTGTATCAACTGTGGCAAATGCATCGAAGTATGTCCCGAGGGATTGCATCCGGCAAAACTCTTTAAATTAATCGATCACGGGTATTTTAGAGAAGCATTGGATGATTCCCTCATGAGATGTACTGAATGCGGTTGTTGTTCTTTTGTGTGCCCTGCCCGCATTCCTCTCGTGCAGGGCTTTCAGGTAGGTAAACTACATGCAGCAAAGTTGTTGCATGCAAATAGCAGTAAGGATCAATCCCATGGATGAAACGCTGATCATAACAGGGACTCCCCAGATCTTTCACAGGACTACCACGGCTCGAATGATCTGGACAGTATGTTTGTGGTTAGTGCCTGCCGCACTTTGGGGAGTTTATCTGTTCGGAACAGGGGCTCTAAAGATCCTTCTTGCCAGCATTCTTACTTCGATAGGGGTAGAGGGAGGAATCGGGCTTATTCGGAAAGAATCGACTCTCCAGGATGGAAGTGCATGCCTAACCGGATTATTGATAGGTATGCTTCTTCCTCCAACGGTTCCTCTGTTCATTCCCATCCTTGCGGCACTATTCGCCATGTTAGTAGTGAAGTGGTCCTTCGGGGGATTGGGGAGGAATTGGATGAATCCTGCGCTTGCAGGTTGGGCGTTCGTTTCACTCTCCTTCCCGGATCAAATGCGTACCTGGTTATTCCCCAATGTGGTTCGGGGAGTTGATGCGGTCACTTCAAGTACACCTTTGACTCTATTGAAAAGCAAACTGTTTCTCGAGGGAGTAAGAGGGGCCTCTCCCATGGAAGTTCTTGCCAGTGCGGGGTTTCCAAGAAGTCTCCTGGATGGATCCTGGACAGATTGGCTGAATGGAAAGATCCTGGAGCCTCTTGGGATTCTTCTTCCCCCTGGATACATGGATCTATTCTTTGGGTTTACCCCGGGAGCTATAGGGGAGACCTCGGCTTTTCTACTTCTTTTAGGAACAATTGCTCTGATTGGTAAAGGAATTCTACCCTGGGAAGTACCATTGGGTGTTTTTTCTGTGTTTGGAACACTGGTTTTCCTCTTTGGTGGTCTACCCTATGGGTTGGAATGGGGGAGAGGGGATGTATTATTTCAATTTTT
>CALKLC010000107.1 GCA_937991975.1 uncultured Spirochaetales bacterium
GACTATCGCCCGGACTTATCAGACTACGGTAGCGCGTTTGGCTCAGGAGAACAACCTCCGTGAGGAGGACCCTATTCATCCGGGAATTACCCTCAAGGTGCCCTGAAAAAACGCCGAAGGGAAGGTCAAGATGGGATGGAGGTTGAAATGCACGTTCTGGTTCCTCTACCTGGTTTGGAACCTTACGATGGGGGTCTCTGGACAGGAACCCGGAGGTCAAACTCCTCCTTTCAAATGGAGAGGGGCCATTGATTGGCAGAAACAAACCCTCTCTCTCGAGATTGAAGAGAATGCTTCTTACTCCGGACCTAATGCACCCGCAGTTACAAATACAATCGAAAGAAGGATCCAGCAAGCCCTTCCTCGAATTCTATCAAGCAGTGTTGCCATCCTTCAGGTAGATTCCCAGAAAACTCTTCTCGAAAGAATGGTTGAATCCGAAACCCTGGCTTCCCAGGTGTTATTGGCCGCTTCGAAGGGGAAGCCGGGTTTCCCTCGTTATTCCTCCACTCTGTTGCCCCTCTCGGTGGAATATCGATTCCCCCTGTTCGAAGTCTTTGGCCCCCTCCTTATTCAACACACCCAGCCCATGGAGGTGCCCCACGTACTTTCCTGGGTACCTTCTGCAAACTTTAGCGGTATCGTCATCTACGCTAAGGGAGAGTTACCCCACTATGGAGAGCGCCGGTCCAGCCGATTGAAACCAGCCCTATTCCCCGAACTCTACATGGAAACGATGGACCCCGTGTTTCTCCTGCCTATGGGAGACCCTTCCTACCTTGCCAGGTGGGGAGTGGCTGCCTATTCGAGTTCCTTCGATGAACGTCCTTTTGTCGACAGGATCGGCTACAATCCTCTCCGGGTGTTTGCTGTAGGCCTGTTCGGTAAATACCCGACGGATATCCTTCTTTCCCGTGAAGATGGGTACAGAATCCTTTCCCGACCTCCTAACAGACGATTGCTGAAAGAAGGGCGAATCCTGATCATTACAGACACTACAAAAGAAAGTATACCCTGAATGCAGTCAACGCAGGAAAACGGTCTTTTATTGGGTGAATCATAAATGTTTATGGAAGAGACTCAATACCCATCCGACATGGCACGGTTTTGATCTTTTTTATACAGTTCAGCATACACATACCCCCTCGTTTTGAGCTTTTCCTTCACTTCCTGGGGGAAGGGTATGTAACGCCAGAAAATATCCCTCACTTCCCGATCGAGTTTTTGAGTTCCTTCGCTTTCTTTGGTGATCCAGAGAATATAGTCCTGTATGAAGCTTTCCCTTACATCCCCTTTCATCTTTCTCTCGGTAAACCACTGGTAGTACCAACCGGTCAATCCTTCTTCCATCCAGTAATGCTGAGCCTTCTCCTTAGCCATCTGCCAGCGAAGGTCTCCCATCGCTGCGGCAATGGCTATCCTTAAGTCTTTTGGATACATGGGGATAGCAATTCTTCCCCGGCCTGAAGCCCGGTTGAATCGCTCGAAAGGTTCCCAGCACACACCGATATCCCCATAACAGGGGATCAACAGGATATAAGGCACGATTCGGTTCGTCTGTTGTTTGAAGGTACGGAGGAAAAGCCCGTTATCCAGAGCTTCGATATCCGCCAAAAGGTTCAATACATTTTCCCGGGTTCCGATCTCCGATAGATTGGGCCGGAGGTACTGCTTCAAAAGAATCGGGAAATGATTCCCCTGCCGTCCTACACACATCTTGGCCATCTGGCGGATGGTATTCACTTCTTCCAGGATCACCTTGTTCTCCACCACCGCCGTTTCTCCCATTTCTTCTTCTTTTTTCCGGGCTTCTTCAAAAGCCTCTTTCAGGGAATCCAGCTCTGTATGGTACCTTGCAAGATCCTTATTCAATACAGAAAGGCGCCGTAGGATTTCACTAATCTCCGTGAAGAACCCCCGCTGCGTTTCCGTGTAGGGGAGCTTGAGCCCGCTTATATCGGGACGCGCATCTCGCTTGCGCAGGGCAGCCACACGCTCGGTCAAACGATTCTCCAGTTCCTCCATCTCTGTATTGATGGTGTGAATCAAACCTACTTGCGCATCGTACCTTCCTTTAGCTCTTTCTACCAGGGTGGAAAGTTTCTGTCGTTCGTTCCTCTGGGCTAGCTTTGTTTCATCCTGCGCTGAAGCCCCTATCCTCCCTGTGGCGACTTCTTTTAACCATTCATCCACATAATAGATAGGTTCACCTGTTCCGTTTTCCCAGATGATCTTACAGAGCATTTCCCTCTGTTCCTGGGATAATGCAGTGTGAAGCAGTACACCGTAACGGAGAAACACTTTTCGAGGCAACGGAAGGTTGGATGCTGCTTTCAGAGCAATCTTACCTACCAGTTCCCAATGAGCAGTGATGATACGACTTCGGAGATTCGTTCGTTCCTGAGGATCCTGAGTTTTCAGGAAGGAACTGAAATACTGATGGATCCGTTGGGAGACTTCTCCCTCACCGGAAAGGATCACTTTGTAAAAGTTCTTATCTTCGAATAGCGGTTTAGGAGGGCCTTCCAACGATGGAGGCCTTTGAAAGACGCGGGCTCTGGAATCTGCCCCTCCTTCTCTTTCTACAGAACCCCTCTCCTCCTCGAAAAGGGAGGTAAATTCTGGAATACCCTCTCCCTTTTTTTCCTCGACGAGACCGATCAGATCCGCAATCTCAGGATCCATCTCGCCCGAACGGAAGGTGTTTTTTATAGAAGGATCTTCTCTCGACGGATCATCTTTCATGTACGTCTTTCATGGAGGTGACGGGAATTGAACCCGTGACCCCTTGAATGCCATTCAAGTACTCTAGCCAGCTGAGCTACACCCCCAAGACTCTTTTATCATACTGAAACGTGATTCCACTGTCAATAATGATGCCCCAATCCAATGAAGATCTCGTACCTCTTGAACCCATCCCTCGAGGATGTACCGGTCAATCTATAATCCTTTAAGACTGCCTCAAGGTCCCATCCAATGGAGCCACGGATATAGAGACTCCGGGCAAATCTGGGGAATACCAGCACCTGAAATCCACCTCCATACCAGCTATTGTCCTTCCAATTTATAGCCCTGCTTTTCTGTTTGGTCAGTGCATAGTCAAAGAAGGGACCTGCCTGTACTTCGAGGTACGGATCCATGAACCAGGTCCACATCTTGAAAAGAAGATCCGTATTTACATAGAAAACCAGGTTTCCTTCCAGTCTATCGTCCAGAATGCCACGGATCGGCGCTCCCAGGTCGTCATCAGGATCGATTCCCCATTCTTTGTCAAAGGCATATAAGCCGCTAAACCTCCCGGAAATCCCCAACCAGCCAAAGGCACGATGTCCCACAAGGGACCAGGTGATCTTTCGTTCCCATGCGTCCTTTGGAATATCGAAGTATAGATCGTTTCCAACAGAGAGACCCCCTCCATTGCGGAAGTTCCCCAACCAGTCGACCCGCTCTACACTTACTTCATGGTAGAATCCTGGCCCATACCCACGACGCGCTTCACTCAACTCCCGATCAGGTCTGTAATTGGTCTTACCATACACTTTGGGAGAATAGAGCAGATGGTTCCACTTTCCTACTGTAATAGGAGTCTCGAATTCAGTTCCAAAAGAGAGGATGGTTTGATAATAGTACCTGTCTCCATAGAAGTCTTTATCGTCGTAGTAGTATCCCTGTGAAACCCCTATGGTCCACATCCGTTGGAGGAAAGGAATATCCACCCCTAAGGATAGGACTGCTCTGAAATCGTAGCTATTGTCGTCTGCATTGTACGTCAGTGACTCGGAAAGGCCGACCTTGAAATCCCTATCTATGAGGCGGAAAGGAACCTTGAACTCCAGCGTCTCTCCAAACTCATTCTTCTTCGTTGTAGTGATCGTATAGTCTAGATCCAGCTTGAGAGTCTCCATGGAACCAAGAAAATTGAAATCCCTCGTACGAATGCTCAAAAGCAATCCCTTGTTGGAATCGAACTTGAAGTAGGGTAGAATGATAAGGTTCCAGGTATCTACGGTAAACACATCCACATGAACCCCCGTACTCCCATCCGTACGGGGGGTGGTGTTGTAGGTAACCCGAGCTTTTGAAAGGACCCGCTGATTCACGAGGAGCTGCTCTTTATCCTGCAAGTATTCTTCCAGTTCTTCTTTTGTAGAGAAGGTTAGTCCGAGCTTGATGTCGATCTTCTTTGCCAGGGCATACTCCCAGGTTCTTCCCTCGATATGGTACTGCACACTCTCGATGACATACACCGAGGATGTTGCCTCTGCCATTAATGGAGAATGGGCAGATATTTCAAAAAGAAGAATCACGAATAGGATTATTCCTTTACATACACGCAAGTTATATCCTCCTGAATACCACATCCTATTGAGTAGAATGGAGGGTTTGACTGTAATTGATCGATGTATTCTCCCGTAAGAGAAGAATTCTGTCAAGGGAAAAAGCTCCACACCAGCAGGTCATCCCCCCTGCTCATGCCGAATCCCGGAGGATCAGTTCGGGAACCAGTATAATCGATTCCTGCTTCTTATCAGGATGCTTTATTCGTTCTATAAGGAGTTCTGCAGCCCGTGATCCTATCCGCCGGGGCGGACAGGAAAGAGTCGTAAGAGAAGGGCTGAAGAGGGCTGCATCCGAGATATTATCGAAACCAATCACATCGAAATCCCTCCCCGGAGCAATGTGATGGTACCACAGACCCAGCATTGCCCCAAAAGCAGTTACATCATTGAAACATACTACTGCGGTAGGAGGTTTTTCCAACGTCAACAGTTCTTGAATTACGCGGAAACCGCCATCCAGGGTCGTATCAGAGACTCTATTGTATCGTTGATCGATAGGCACGTGCGCTTCTTCTAAAGCCTTTCGATACCCCTCATACCTCTCCCACCGGGTAAAAGAACCCTCTGCCCCACCTAGAAATGCGATCCGTTCATGTCCTTTTCCAAGCAGATACCTGGTTGCCAGAGCAGTTCCCCTGCTATTGTCAGGCCCTATATAATCCACTTTAGGTCCATCAACCGGCCGGGTAAACAGGACGAGGGGAGTGTTTGTTTTTTCGCAGATCCCAAGGTCCTCCTGAGTCGTACCCACAGCAGGACAGAGCAGAACGCCATCCACACTATACTCCAGCATCGTCCTGAGGGCTTTTGCCTGTCTTTCTCGATCTTCTGAAGTTTTTGCCAGGAGCAAAGAATACCCAAAGGTATCTGCCTTTTCTTCTACGGCACTGGTCAACTCGGTGAAGAATGGGTTCAATAGATTCGGAACAATCAATCCGATAGTGGTAGAACGTTGCGTACGGAGCCGGGCCGCCGATCGATTGTACACATACCCCAGCCTTTTTACAGCCTCCCACACGGCTCGACGAGTTCTTGCCGAAACACATTCCTTGTTTCGAAGAGCAAGAGAGACGGTGGCAGGTGAAATTCCCAATTGATCGGCAATATCCTTCAGGGTCAAAGAAGGGGGTTTTACACCACTCATGTTTTTCCTAAGAGGGTATAGAACGCAGGTCTACGTTCCTTAAACACATCGTTATATGGGTTGATCTTCTTGTCTCGAGCCAATGCAGGATCGATGTCACAGACAAGGATAGCTTCTCCCTCTTCGGGTCCTCTAAGGAGGTACTCCCCACGAGGGGATACCAGAACACTTTCCCCTGTAAAGGTCAGGCTTTCCTCTTCCCGAAACTCGGTGCCTGTTCGGTTGGCCGTAGCGATGTACACCCGGTTTACGAGAGCCTGGGCAAAGTCTGCCTGCTGGCAGTACGGCATGACCAAATTGGAACAATGGGCAATCAAGTCTGCTCCTAACAGTGCCAGAGTACGGAAACTCTCGGGGAAGAACCAGTCGAAGCAGATGGCAAGGCCTATCCTCATATCCTTATAAGTGAATACAGAAAAACCTGTAGTGCCCGGCAGGAAGTATAACTTTTCTTTATAGAACAGATGGCTCTTCCGATACAGCACTGTTTTTCCATCGGGCAGTACAGCCAATGAAGAATTGTAGAACCCCTCTTCTGTTCGTTCGGCGAAACCGAAGATAATAACACTGCCAAGTTCAATAGCCTTGTCTTTGAACTGTCTGATGGCCTTAGAATCCAGGGAATCGGAGAGTTCTTCCACCTCTTTTTTCGAAACGAACTGATACCCGGTATAGGAAAGTTCTGGCAGAACGTACACATCCGCTTTTTCTTGATCTATCAAAGAAAAAAGACGGTGGATGTTTTCCTCTTTCTTCCCGAATTTGGGAGAGTTCTGGACAAGGGCTACCCGCATGAGAATTACTATAGGCCAAGGTAGAGTAGTTGTCAAATAGATTCCCAACGGCTTTGACAATTTAGAGAAAATTGCAGTAGAATATCCCTATTCCTAGAGGAAGGAGTAACCATGAAGATACGAGGCAAACTGAGCCTGGCGATGTATTCCATCGTGTTGGGATTCGCCCTCTCGTTGGGAGGGACCCTCTATGTAAATCAGATAGGGGATCATCTGAAAGACATGGAGCTACAGTCGATAAAAGTGGTAAAGAACATGCTGGAGCTGACGGATACTACCAAGGCTATGATGCTGAGCAACACGGTAGATCTGAAGGATCTTGTGAAAGGTTGGGACAAGGCGATCAACTCTTTCGACGAATCATTGAAACAGCTCAGTACGCACCGGGCTCTTCCCTTCGTAGGTTCTGCACTGAAAGAGGAGATCGATCGAACCCAGGCTGTCTGGTCTATCAATATGACACAGTTCGATAAATCACGGGAGGGGATCAAGACAATCCTCGAAACTGAAAAATTAGCCGACTATCAGAAAAAGGGGCTCAGGTATGTGATGGAAATGATGCAGAAACAAGGAATCACGGCAGGAGAATTATACTTCACCATCCTCACAACCCAGAGTGCCCTTGAATCCATCGACCTGGCAGGAAAAGAGTTCGTTGTGAAGAACCTCCTTGTATTGGCGGATGAAATAAAAGCCCGGGCAGAACGAATGAAAATCCTTGGCAGATGGCTCTCCATTACGATCGCCATCATCCTCGTCGGTGCTGCACTGGTATTCACCACCCTGTTCAGTCGGGCACTGGCAGGAAGGATTCAACTCATCGAAAACACCCTTCGATCTGTGGCAGAGAAAGACCTCACCCGAAGAACAACCATACAGACAAAGGACGAAATCGGGGCCCTTTCCTCCCATCTGAATACCACCCTGGACACCCTGGCCTCCTTCTTTGGCGAAGTACGAACCGCTGTTCAAAATATGGAATCCCTAAAGGACTCCCTCGCCAGCGGTTCTACTCAATCGGCCTCCGCGTTGAACCAGATTACAGCCAACATCGAATCGATCCGGGACCGATTCGTCATGCTGGACAGGAACATTGCCACCACCACCCAGGCGGTAGAGAATATTGTGCAGGAGATCACCTCCCTGACAGAGCAGATCAACGCTCAATCCAAGGCTATCGGAAACTCTACCACGGCCATCGAAGAGATGACCGCTTCCATCTCGAATGTGGCCCATCTGTCCACCGAACGAAAGGAACGAGCGGCCGAACTTCTACGGGTAATCCAGGACGGCGGGGAACGTGTGTCTGCCACCAACGAAGCCATCAAGAGTATTTCCAAGGAAGTGGACGATATCCTGGAAATTATCGAAATCATAGACAGCGTAGCCGAACAAACGAACCTTCTATCTATGAATGCTGCCATCGAAAGTGCCCATGCCGGAGAAGCGGGGAAGGGGTTTGCGGTGGTGGCAGAGGAGATTCGAAAACTGGCAGAATCCACCTCAGAAAACGCCGCTCGAATCGATACTTCCCTTAAATCCATCACGACAAAAATTCGAGAAGCCCTCGAAGCCTCCAACGAAAGTCACCGGAGTTTCGAGGCGATCAATGCAGAAGTGAAGAAGTTTGCCGATGCCCTGGCAGATATCGCCCTTAATATGGCAGAACTGAAAGAAGGAAGCAATGAGATTCTACAAGCTTCCATGAAGATCGGTGAAATCACCAAGAATATCCAGACTGCAGCCAATAAGATGAATAGCGGAACAGAAGCTATCCGAAAAGCAGCGATCGATTCCCGTGATGTGTCTGCCGAAGTCCTGGGAGGTATCAACGAGATCGAGAAAGGTTCTAAGGAAATATTGAGTACTATCGTCGAGATGGCGAAAGTAGCCGATGCTACCCGTGAACGAATGGAAGTGCTCCGGGCGACGGTAAACACCTTCAATACCTCTTCCCGGAATGCTCCCGAAGAAGTACCAGAGCCAGAGGAGGTTGTATGAAAATACGAGGCAAACTCTACTTGATCATGGGTATCGTACTGGCTGGATTCGTATTTTCCCTCCTTCTCCTCCTCTTTACCGCCAATACGGCAAACCAGTTAAAGGATCTGGAACTCGCCTCAGTTACCGCCATGCGGGATATGTATCGACTGACGGATCTGACGAAGGAATTGCTCATTACAAAGATGGAATTATCCAGTACTCGAAAGAACTGGGGGGAAGCCTTGAAGGAGTTCGATGCCAACTTCAACGCCCTCGTCACCCATCCTGCCATCAAGCGTCTTCCTTCTCTGGCCCAGGAAGGGTTCGAAGGCGCTTCCAAGGCATGGTCGCTGGCCAAGGCTACGTTCGATGACATGGGAGAGATCCTTGATGCGATTCTAGCTGCTCCTGTCCCCGAGATCCCCCAAAAGCTCGGGATCCTCCGAACTCAGGCTTTAGCTGTTCAACGGCAATTAACCGGACAGTTCGTGTTCGACCTCACCCGGGTGGAACAGAGGCTCGTTGTCATCGATATGGCAGGTCGGGAGTTTATCGTGAAGACTCTAGGGGGATTGGTGGACACGGTGAAGGAAGAAGCCCAGCTTACCCTCCAGAGGAACCGGGTGTACTCTCTCCTGCTAGCCGCTGCCGTCGGCATTCTAGCCGTGGGATTTATCATCCTCTTCAGCCGCAGTCTCGCCAACCGGATAGAATCCATAGAAGATGCCGTTCGAAGGATCGCCTCCAGAGATCTTACAATCCGATTGCAGGACAGGGGCACAGACGAAATCGGTTCTCTCAGTAAGAACCTGAACGAATCCCTCAGGACACTGGCTGGTTTCATGCGGGATGTTCATTCCGCGGCCCACAAGGTGGAAGAATTGAAAGATTCCCTTGCCGCCGGCACCGCGCAGTCTGCTTCCGCGCTGAACGAAATTACGAAGAACATCGAGTCCATCCGTGAACGGTTTATCCAATTGGATAGAAATATCACTGCGGTAACACAAGCGGTTGGAAGAATCAATGGAAGGGTACAGGAACTGAATAAAGGAATCGAAGTTCAATCGAAAACCATACAGGATTCTTCCTCTGCCATTGAAGAGATCACCGCTTCCATCGGGAGTGTAGCCAAACTCTCGGTAGATCGAAAGCAACGGGCAGAGGCTCTCCTACAGGTAATTCAGGAAGGAGGTGAACTGGTTGGAAACACGAACGATGTGATCAAGGCGGTTTCGAGAGAAATCGATGATATCCTTGAAATCATCGAGATCATCGACAATGTATCCGAACAGACGAATTTGCTTTCCATGAACGCGGCTATCGAAAGCGCGCACGCGGGGGAAGCGGGTAAGGGATTTGCCGTGGTAGCGGAAGAGATCCGTAAGCTGGCTGAATCCACCTCTGAGAACGCTTCCCGGATAAGTTCCCTTCTAAAATCTGTAACAGAGAAAATCAAAGATGCGCAGACAGCCAGCAACAAGAGCCATGAATCCTTCGAACGGATCCATCAGGATGTACGGGCCTTCGTAGGGGCCCTGACAGAAATCTCTGCCAATATGGAGGAACTCAACAGCAGTAGCCAGGACATTCTCAATGCCACCACGAAACTGTCGGAAATCACCTCCGGAATCATCAAGGGTTCTGAAGAAATGCAGAAGGGTACGGAAGATATCCGCAAAGCGATGGAAGAATCAGAAGGGATTTCGGCAGAGGTAGTGAACGGAATCGGAGAGATCGAAAAAGGAGCAAAGGAAATCCTTCAGTCCCTGGTAGAAATCAACAAGCTAACGAACGAAAGCAGGGAACGGATGGATGAACTCCACCATACAGTGGACCTCTTTAAGGCAGAAGAAACCGCTGGTTGACATCGGGTTAACTAGAAGGGACGGATACTTTCAATAGATGCCGATCACCTCTAAGTTGTTCCAGGTACTCGAAAAGCTGCGGATCCCCCCTACTGCTTCGGCATAGATCGTCTGAAGAGAATGAATTTCCGGTTGTTCGATCGTACGACCGTAGGGACTGATCCGTTTAGCCTGCACCAGCCCACGAGAAAAGGCAATCCGCCGGTTGTCCATGTTTCCAAAGTAGTAGGTTCTGGGATCTAGCGGCAACTTGAACCCTTCTATTGCAGGAGATGTTCCCAATGAAGGGTCCACCTCGATCCATCCTGCTCCCTCCAGATAGAACTCACACCAGAAATGAGGTAATGCCTGCTTGGTATCCGTCACCAAATATCCGGCTATGGTCCGGGCAGGAATTCCGGAATTACGCGCCATGGCAACGAACAACAATGCAAAAGTATAGGAATCGCCCCTTCCTTCCTGGAGCCCCTGTACGATATAGCGGTATGTCTGGTTTGGTATGAACCGCACTTTCTGGGTCAAGTACAGATAGATTTTCTGAGCTTTCACATAGGGTAATTTTTCCTTACCGATCGCCAGTTCTACATGTTTCTTTATCTCCGGATCCTTTACCGGTGTTACAGCATTCTCCGCCGTGTATACCTGGTAGAGAGGCCGTGTTCTATCGTATTCGGTTTTCAGTTTCTGGAGATTCACCCGGGTTTCGATCTCATACCTATCCAAAAGAAACGTTTGAGCTACCCGATATGTACGATTTGGTAACAGATTCTTCAAGAAAACGAGCATGAGGCCATTATAATTTTCGATCTCTGCTTTTGGGTCTTGTTCTATCAACTGCACATCCCGTTGATTCGGCCCTTCCTGTACTCGGGGGACCCAAAGGTATAGCCCCCCATCTTCTCTACCCACTACGTTTTGAATACTCATAGAGGATCTTACAGTGTAAGTCCTTTTCTCTTTGTACACTGTTGAGCTCACAGAACCGTCTACTTCAAAATACACTGCATTACTGGAACCTTTATCGCTCAGTACAAACAGGTTCCCGGACCCTGCTCCCGAAGGAATACGCACCCGGATCTCGGTATCGGACCACCCTTCATAATCCAGATCCACCTCTGAAGCCGCAAGGTAGAGACTCATCTTGTCTTTGGGTTGCAAAGAGGCTGTGTTCCCGGTCCAGGAAAAGTACACTATCCCGTTGCCCCTGCTAACTCCAAAATTCCTACCGTAAATCGTTACAACATCCCCCACTGCACCTTTTTCTGGCTCGATCGATGTGATTTTCGGAAACCCTAGATCCTTCACCTCCTGCGCTGGCACAGGGATCTCTTCTGCATTGGTGAACAGGACAGGGTTACTTTTCCCATTCTTGTTGAATACATAGACCAATCCAGAAGGAGTATCAGGAGGGATTCTCACCCTGATCCGTGTGGGGCTCCATTCCTCATACGAAGAGGAAGGAGGAAGCACACCCCCCATAGTAATGCGAATCCGTTCATCACCGAACCCCCACCCTCGAATGGTAAGTGTTTGTCCAGGCACTCCTACTGAGGGTTCCAGCGAGGTGATGTGGGGTTTGATAGAACTAATCGTGTGAATACTGAGCAGAAGAAGGAGGATCCCTCCAAATAGAAGAAACGGAACAGTAGGTTTGCGAATCATTACCTGGATTTCTGTTCTTGTTGTCGGCTAAAGGGTAACACCCGAATTTCTAACTCAATGTTGTATAGATTTTTTCCTTCCTGTTCAAGGTTCCGAACCCCTAATGGGAAGAACAATACTTTTTCTCCTAGCGTAATAGGGATGTTCTTCAAGGTGGTAAGATACTTTATCTCATCTGCCACCGGCGAAGAGATCCAGACCTGCCCCTGAGCGACCAGAATGATCTCGCCATTCTCCTTCACGTAAGGGGTAAAGGAGGCTACTACCAGAATGTTCTTTCCTACTAATTTTACATTCACGCTTCGGCCCGGGATGGTGAGTTCTGAGCTTTCTACGGTCCAGATAGCTTTTTCCCCTGCTTCCGAAACCCGGGCAGCGATATTCACGTCCAAAACCTGCTGTAATAGGTTGAAAAA
This sequence comes from uncultured Spirochaetales bacterium, assembly GCA_937991975.1. Classification (GTDB taxonomy): domain Bacteria; phylum Spirochaetota; class Spirochaetia; order DTKZ01; family DTKZ01; genus DTKZ01. The sequence continues at coordinate 12,205 of CALKLC010000107.1, forward strand.
CGATTCATCTGGCTGTTTCAAAGAGGACCCGCTTTTTGGGTCTATCTTCTGGTCTTGCGCGGAGGTTTCCTGCAAAACAATAGTACAAAAAGAAACCCCGACCAGCAGGATCAGAACTGCACGGGTCATCGAAAGGTGCTCCGGTTGTACTCAGAAGCTCGAATGAAAATGGGCTCGCTTCTGAACTCGAACTGTGGATTTTCCGGCAGTTGTATGGTGATTTCCCGGATACCCTGCTGGTAATTCAAAATATCGAGGAGTTGTTTCATATTTTTGACATTTATTGTAACGTTCAGAGATTTGTGAGAATCGAGAAAGCTCACTGTATCTGCAGAGCGAGGGCGCAGGATAGTGTAGGAACATACACCACCAAGAATGAACGATAGGGAGGCTGCCGCCGCTATCCATCCGATTCGCACCCTCCGGGTCCAGAAAGGATGAGGAACTCTTCTGTACCGTTCGAGTTCGATGGCCATTCGTTTTCGAATTGGTTCTACATCTGGTTCGTGTGTAAGAGAATCCTTTCGCAGCAGTTCCCGCACCCTTCGGTATTTTATTACGATTTCAGCACAGGCGCTACATGTTTCCAGGTGAGCGGCAATTCGTTCCATAGCCTCTTTTGATAGTTCCCCATCTACGTATATGGACAAGAGTTCTCTTTCAGGGCACATCTGTTCCCTCCAACTCTTTGAAATAGCGGGCAAGACGTTCTCGGGCTCGATACACCCGAACCTTCACATTTGCTTCACTGATGAAAAGGATTGAGGCGATTTCCCGATAGTTCAGATCCCCATATTCCTTCAACACCAGTACTTCCCTGAGATTCTTAGGTAGTTTGTTCAGAGCCTCCATGACCTGGCGAATAGATTCTTTTTTTAAATAGGCGTCTTCTCCACTTTCCTCTGGAATTACAGGCTCATGAAGATTCCGTCCATATGCATTCTGCTCCCTTCCCATCCTCTTCACATGATTCAATGCAAGATTCTTCGCAACCCGGAACAACCAGAAACGTGCCTCCTCCTCCCTTGGGAAAGGGTCTTTTCGTTCCAGGTATTTAATGAAAGTTTCTTGACAGAGCTCTTCTGCTACCATGGGATCTCGGGTTATGCGAAGGAGAAATTTATAAATTTGAGGGAAAACGGTACCATAGAAGCGATTGAAGTTCTCCTGTGGACTATAGGACGCATTCATTTAAAAAACAACTTTACCCAATGGATGTTACAGAATTCAGACTCGTTTCCATCGGGTTCCTTTCGGGGTATCTTCCAGGAGGATACCTTTACTCTTCAGAAGAGCACGAATTTCATCCGAACGGGCGAAATCCTTATTTTTCCGAGCCTGTTCCCGCTCCCTGATCAAGGCCTCCAACTCGGGCGCCAGGGGCTCTTCGATCCGTTCGGACAAACGGAGCCCCAGCACCTGGTCCATCTCTTGTACCAGAGCGAACTTTTCAGCTTCTGAGAGTTCCGGATCCTTCACCACTGCCCATAGATCTGCCAACGCCTGCGGGGTATTCAGATCGTTGGCCAGATGTTGCCGAAATTGGGAAAGAAACTGATTCCCCCTGGGACTCAGAGAAGCTATTCCCCTCGTATTATCCCGATTCCATTGGGAAATTCGGTCCAACAAACTTCTACGGGCCGATTGAGCAGCCTTCAACGCATCGAAACTGAATTGGAGCTGGCTACGGTAATGTCCGCCCAGGCAGAAGTATCGATAATCGAGTGGATCGAACCCTTCCTGGATCAACCGGTCCAGCGTGAGAAACCCTCCCTTCGATTTGGACATCTTTTCCCGGTCGATTACG
>CALKLC010000108.1 GCA_937991975.1 uncultured Spirochaetales bacterium
GATGCTGCATGCTCATCTAACCGCTCTCAGAGCCTTCCAGTCCCAGAGCAAATGGGCCAATAACGATACCATTGGGGTAGCTCCTTTCCCGGGGAAATGGGCAGTTCCGAACTATCACGGATTAGGGATTGTATCCAAAACGAAGCATCCCGATGTAGCCTGGGGTTTTGTGAAAATGGTTACCAATGATAAATGGGCCGCAATTACTGCAACCGTACTCGGTACCTTGAGCGGAAATGCCAATGCGGATAACTCGGTTATAAAAGATCCCAATTTCTCGAAAACCCATCCCGTGGTAGCAGAAAGCTTTAGGGTGGCTCTTTCTACTTCTGCCAATTTAACAGGCATGACCCGTTCCCCCAAGGATGCTCAGATCAAGGATGCCGTATATTCTAACATCCAGAAAGCACTGTTAGGACAAATGCCGGCAGATCAGGCTCTGGCTGAAGCGGAAAAAGCCGTAAACAGGATCCTTGCGGCTCAGTAATTTTAGTGCTACAAAAGTACGGTATTAGGTTTCGGGCTCATCAATTAAGTTGATGGGCCCGTATACTACGCCAAGAGGATCGGAGTTGTAGGATCGCCGTATGTCAAAAGTAAGTCGAGGACGTGGATTACTGATCGCCCTGTTCCTGACCCCTTCCCTCCTGGTTTTTACCATCTACAGGATTATCCCCATTCTTTGGAATTTCATCCTTTCCTTTCAGCGGTGGAAACTGATCGATACCCCACGATTCATTGGGTTCTCAAACTACCTTACTTTGCTAGAAGACCCTGTATTCTGGGTAAGTTTTAAGAACACTCTTGTTTACTTTTTTGGCGGTACTCCCCTCGCGATCGGGGCAGCCCTGGTACTGAGTTTGTTGGTGAACAAACCGCTCAGCGGAAGAAACGTCTACAGGGCCCTAATTTTTCTTCCGTACCCTATTACCCCTGTAGCTATCGCTATTATCTGGAGATGGTTATACGATGAAAAAGTAGGGCTCATCAATTTCGTTCTTCGTAGCCTGGGCATCGTTCAGGAAAGTATCGGCTTTCTTAGTTCCTTGACCTGGGCATTACCCTCGGTTATTTTTACAACAATCTGGCAGTCACTTGGATACTATGTGATCCTGCTCCTGGCGGGCCTTCAGACGATCCCCAATGAACTATACGAGGCAGCGGACATCGATGGGGCTAGTGGTCTGCGAAAGGTACAATGGATTACGTTGCCTTTATTAAAACCCTCCATTTTTCTTTGCTTCATTGTTGGAATAATTAACTCCTTTACTACTTTCGATGTAATCTATGTCATGACCAATGGAGGGCCGGGTAATGCCACAGAGATCCTTGTTACTTATATTTACAAGAAGGCGTTTACCTTTAACGAGATCGGAGCTGCATCTGCCATGACTTTAATTCTGTTCACCTTCCTTTTACTCATCACAATGGTATCCAATAAGCTCTCTGGAGGAGAGGCAGGCGGGGTACACTACTATGAATAGAAAGATCCTGTTCAAACTGATAGACCATACGATCCTTATCCTTGTCAGTATACTCATAACGATACCCCTCTACTGGGTGTTGAAAACCAGCTTGACAGGGGAAAACCTATTCAATTATCCGCCCTCTTTGATCCCCCAGGACCCACACATCTTCTACTTTGTGGATGTGTATTACTGGATCCCATTTGTGCGTTTTTTCTTTAACAGTGTGTTTGTGTCCGTAATAGTAGTTACAGCCAACCTGTTTTTTAATTCGATGGCCGCATACGCTTTGCGTTACTCTTTCCCTGGTAAAAAATTAATTATTTTATTCTATCTCAGTATGATGATGATACCCTTCCAGACCACCATCATTCCTGCCTTTTTACTAACCAGGTACATGGGATTATTGAACAGCTATTTAGGACTGGCCTTTCCTTTATCTTCCACCATCATAAACATATTTGTCTTCAAGACTGCCTTTGATGCCATACCTGGATCGTTGTTCGATGCAGCCGTAATAGATGGAATGAAGGAGCACTCCATCCTGTTCAGGATCTATCTACCCTTGGCCAAACCCGCCATTGCGACAAATATGATTCTTACCTTTGTGTGGTCGTGGAACAACTTCATCTGGCCCCTTATCATCATTTCGGACAAGGAAATGCAAACCCTGCCGTTGGGGCTTTCCACCTTTCTCAGCTATTTTGAGAACACCAGCGGGCAGTTGTATGCTTTTGTGATTATGGTTATCGCACCCATTATTCTGGTCTTTTTCATGAATCAGCGAAGATTCATCAGCGGTATCGTGAGCGGGGCAGTAAAAGGATGAAACCCTTCAGATATATTTGGGATCTAATACGTTCCAATCCAGCCAATTCGATCGTACTCCTTCTGCTTATTACATCCCTAACCGGATGGATCGTGTATGTTGAATTGAACACCGATGGTATCATTACGGGTAAAGTTGTGGATGAAACCGGGAAGCCTGTTCCTGAAGCTCGAGTGCTGGTCCGGGAAAAAACCTTGAACCTGATCAAGCCTCCAATCGTTACGGAAACAAACCAGGACGGCGTCTTTGTTTTCAAGGATATGAGAATCATCGAGTTCCTCATCAATGCCCAGAAGGAAGGGTACGAGGCCGGGGAGGATATTCGCTACCACCTCTATTTTAAGGGGCAGCACTTTTCCCTTCCCAAACCCCTGGTTCTGAAAAAAGTTCGAACTCCTTAGCCACCACATGCCAGATTCCGGGGGCGATAGCACTGAAGGGGGAAGCCCTGAGTCCGGCAAACTAAAGCAAGTGGTGCAAAAATTGTGGCGGTCCCATAGCCTATTTCATGATGCACCTTGCTTCTTCGCAGTTCTTGTTCGGGTAGGCCATACCTGTGGCTTAGCCGGGGGTGTAACATGATATATTGAGAAACATTTTTACCCCGTCACAATTTTGGCACCATTTAAAAGAATCACAGTAGAACGCATTCTTCTAACCCTCTCTCAAGCCCTGGAATAAGCCTTCCCAGGAGGAACCCTTACGATAGAACACGGGAGGATATCCGAGGGGAGCTTCCACTTCTGCGTACAGGCCCCTATTTTTTCTTTTAAGAGAAGACTCCGTTGCATCGAACACGGTTCCTGTCCATAGGTGGACCCACGTGTCCTTCGGAAGATACACCCTCCAGGAGCGGCGACGGGGTTTTATGACAGGGGATACGAGCAGGTCCGGCCCGTACAGATACTGGTACTGCATGGTATAAACAGCGGGGTCCTCAGGATAGTGGAGGAACAGGGGGCGAAAGAGGGGCAGCCCTGTGGCCGCATGTTCCTCCTGGAGGGCTTGATGGTAGGGTTTCAATGCGGTGAATACCCGGGTCATTCGCGCTAAATGAGAGAGGGTTTCGGTATCAGAATTGAACTGATGGTTGGAGTCGGGCCGATTCCCCTCATGGGAGCGCATGATGGGTGTAAAGGCCGAAATTTCGGCCCAGCGCTGGAACACCTCCCGCGTTCGCTTCACCCAGGCAAGGGTTGTGTAACCGCCGATGTCGCTATGGTGAATGGCCGTGCCGCACACTCCGAGGGAAAGGGCTGCGGGGATCACGCTCGCCAGTCCATCATGGCGGCTAAAGTTCACAAGCTGATCTCCAGCCCACACAGCGGTTCCGTAGCGGCTTGTACCCGCGTAGCCAGCCCGCAGGAAGAACACCGTATCCCCCAGGTGTCCACTTTCCTCTATGGCTTCACGATTTATCTGCGCCCAGATCGAAGGCCAGGGGTTGTGCAGTAGTTCCGCTTGTTCGCCGGAAGCAAGCACCGCATCCGTGGGTAGGTATTCCCCAAAGTCAGCCATCCAGCCGGACATGCCGATTCCGATCATATTCTGCTGGATGATCCTTTTGATCCAGGATCGGGCATCTGGATTCGTAAAATCTACCATCGCGGCGGGAAAAGTTGTAATGTAGACAAGGTAATCCTTGCCAATCGCGTCTTTCACGCAGTAGTTCTTAGCGGTTGCTTCTTTGTACAGGGGTCCTTCCGGGGCAAGAAAGGTATTGATATACCCAAGGAACCGAAGGTTCCGATCCCTCAGTTTTTCTATATATTTAGGCAGGTCGGGGTACATCTCCCTGTGATATTCCCAGTTCCAGAAAAGTTGTTTCCCAAAGGAGGTGATTCTTCGGCCTTCCCAGTCCTGTACCCACAATGCCCCCACCTTGACTCCGGCTGTTAGGGCGTCATGGAGTTTGGCTTCCACTGCCTCCTGGCCCCCCTGTACACCCAACCACATGCCATTGTAAGTCCAGTCAGGCAGGGGGGACATTCTTCCCAGGAGGGATGAAAGGCGTGCGATCGATTCCCGCGGAGAAGATTCCACTCCGATATAAAAGAGTGGCGGGAGTTCCCAGAACTCCAGGTGAGCTTCCAGGCGGGGCCGAAAGTCGAACCGAGCATAGGACCGGCTTTCCGCATGGAAGTAGAGGCCCTCTGAGGTTATGAATGTGGGCTGGGGAAAGTAGGTGGAGTACCAGTGGCCGCCTGCCCCATGTTTCCAGTTCATGTAGTGGGTGAGGGGATCAAAGGGGGATCTCCCCACACCCTGTTCTTCTGACCAGAGGGGTACGCAGCTGCCCCGCAGATCGAACCGGGAATACTGTTCGCCGCACCCGTACACGTGTTCTTTAGGCCCGAGGGGAAGGGAGAAAATGAATCGGTTGGTTCCCGGAGGGAAGGCCTTTGGTTCTATTTTTACGTACCCATCGGACAATCGAAAGGATAGTTCGACAGTTTCAATGCTCCGGAACCGCAGGATCACCTCCTGGGTGAATTCTGAGGGTGAAGAGCGTTCCACCCAGGCTTCGGTAGGAGTGTGCTCTATACGTCCCTTTTCACGGATAGTGAAGTTCCCCCGGTTTACTTTGAAAACCCCTTCGGCAGAACCGAATCGAAATCCAGCCTTTTGCTTCGTATGCTGAAAGATTAACCGTTTACGATAGTAGATTCGCACCCCTCCATCTGATGCTTGTACGGTTAAAGAGTCGTCTTCACGCATACGGTTGGCCTCCATGGTAGTCTTAGTTGGTTTTATGGATGGGAATCTGAGATCGATATTCGAGAACCTTCCCTTCCCGGGCAGACTTCCCCGCCAGGAGGGATAGTTCTAAAGACCTGTAGCCGTCTTCCAGCGTGGCCGCAGGGGGATGATGTGAGGCAATGGATTGGGTAAAGTGGATCACGGCATTCTGGATGTTTTCCGGTTCTGTGGCCTCTATCCCAAACTTCGTTACCTCTGCTTCCTGAGGTTTCCCGTTGAGGGGACCAACAGCCACAAGGCCATACCAGGAGGTTTCTCCCCCATCGAGAGCACTGTACTGATCATCTTTTAACGTGCACCAGATCGTACCCGAAGTACCGTGAACCTGAATAATCAAGCTGAAATCAAAACCGGTAAGGGCATGGGAGATATGCAGGATCCCTCCCCCTTGAAAGGTTCCATTCACGTATGCGATATCTTCGAAATCGAAGTCAGGATAAAAACAATCCCGTGTAACACAGTAGAGAGTTTCCACTTCCCTTCCCATCAAGTAGCGGGCCAGATCAAACCAGTGGCAGGTTTCCTCTACGAGGAGCCCTCCGGAGAATTCCCGCTTCTGAATCCACTTTCCCACTTTGTCTCTCCGAAACGAGTTTCGATAATGGTAAAGGCTGAAGGCTTCAGGGCGGCCGATCTTCCCCGAATCGATCGTTTCTTTGACCTTTCGAACGGCAGGGTTCAGGCGAAACTCATACGCTACCCCGACCATCTGTTTAGAATGGTAAGCAGCCTCCAGAAGGGGATCACAATCCTCCAGACGCACTCCCACAGGTTTTTCCAGGTACAGATGCTTTCCCGCTTTAAGTACCTGGGTGCCCAGGGTGGGGTGAGTATAATCCGGAGTGCAGAGGCTCACCAGGTCGATGGAAGGATCCTCCAGAACCTCTTCGAGGGTAGAGAAGGTTTTGATCCCTAAGTCATCCCATCGCCTGGAAAGAAGTTCGGGGGGGAAAAGAGGCTTCAACACCTCCATACTCCCCTGGGAAAAAGTGCCACCCACCGTCTTACGGCGGACCTCAAGAGGGTCGCAAACGGCGACCAGTTTCGCATGGGGACTCTTCAGGTACCCTGCACAGTGGGCTAATCCAATCCCCAGTCCAACTACTGCGGCACGGATCATACTTCTCCTCCCTGAGCGGATAGTGGTTTAGGATGAATCCCCAGTACTGAAAGGACATTCTCGTGGTAGATCTTATGCAGGATCTCCTTCCCCCCTTTTATCTGGAACAGATTCAAGCCTTCCAGGAGAGGGTTTTCCTGAAAGGTCAACGGAAAGGGGTTCGAAAAGGGAAGGGAGGATTCCAGAAACTGGATCAACCGGGTACTTCGATCCAGGTTTCCCCGTAGATCGGTAAAGGGAAGTTCCTTGTAGGAGGGGTGGAAAAAGAACCCGTCCGAACCATACAGGATCCTGTCCCTGCAGCGGGAAAAGAATTGGAGGGCACGGGTCTTTTGGACTGAAAGATCCCGGTAGAAGTAGTTCCCCGGTGATAGATCGGTGAATACACCCTCCCTCTTCCGAAGAATCCGCTCCAGACGATCCAGATCGTGGGCTAAAAACAAGAGGTGGGGGAATACAAAGATCGTTCGCGGAAAAGTTTCAACGAGTTCTTCCGCGAGAAGGATCCATTCTTCGAAGGGGGGAACTTCCGGTCCATACGACCATGGGGCCTGTTCCAGGACAGGATCTGTCTTCTGCCCTTTCCAGAAATACAGAGGATCCCCCACATGCACAAGAATGGGGAAGGGGGATGGGAAGGCTTCTGAGGCTGCCTGGAAAACATCCCGGAAACGTTGTTCCTTCAAGTGTATCCCGAATTTTTGAGAAAATGCAGGTTTCCCAAGAATCAGTTTCAATCCATCGAACCCCTGTTGGTAGAGGTGAATTAACTGATCTACCAGACTAGGAGCGGTGGGCCTGTAGTCGAACTCACCCAGAATGTAGGTGTGGGCAGGATTCCGCTTTTTATAAAAAATGAGTTCCGTGTTGAAGTTCACCCGCTCTATGTCCGGAAGAGAGATCAGTACCAGCCGTTCAAAGGGAAAGGCTTTCTGGTATGCATCTAAATCAGCGAAACGACTTTCATCTCCCAGATGCAGGTGTGCATCTATCCGTTTTATATTCGGCGACCGTTCCATCATCGAAGCCCAAAGGAAGGTTTCTCAGCCACTTCGGCCGTTACTGTCAATTGGACATCCGGATGTTCCCGCACTAGAGTTACGGGAAAGGCGGGGGAAATGGGATCGAACAAGGCTCTTCGAACCACAGCGCTCTGCCAGGGACGGTTACAGTAGATCCGGATCTTGTGTGCTAAAAGGATCTGCCTGAATCCGATGGTGACGGCTTTTCTGGGGATGCAGTCCATGGCACCCCGGAGGGCCGTGTTGGAGTTAATGGCAATTGTTTCAGGCGCTAATGTTACGATTCTGGAAGGGAGATTTTTAAACTCTTCTTTTGTAAGGGGACTACTTTGCGCTGGGGGTTCGTTAAAGGCCAGGTGCCCCGTAATCCCGATTCCGGCAAAGCAGATATCTGCCCCTCCGGTTTCCTCGTACCGAGCGTCGAATCCCGTAAGGTCCTTTGGATCAGGGAAAAGAACCTGTTCTTCCGATAACCGAGCTTCCCGGGGAAGGGAAGGGTCAGAAAGGGGGGTAAGGAGCTCCCGACGGATGAACCCCCGAAAGGATAGGGGAGAATCTTCCCGTACCCACTCCCCCTCCTCTGTCAGGTACTCATCCATAAAAAAGAATGTTACCCTTCGTAGATCGAGGGGTCGTTCCCGCTGGAGCCACACGAACCGGCGGTACTGGAACACCGGACCCACAGGGAGAATTACGGTGGTGGGATTCCCCTTCAGGTTCTGGGTTTCTATCAGATGGTACAGGGTAAAAGCCATCCGGTAGTACAGATCAATGTCTGTTTCCACTATCTCTACAGGGATCGGAAGGTCACCTTGCCGAAGGTCTTTCCCGTACTTCTGTATGGGATCTTGCTTACTCATAGCATCCTTTTACTTGTTATCCTTTTACGGCTCCCGAAGTGAGGCCTCGCACGATTTTGTCGTGGAATAGAATGTACACTACCACGCTGGGAAGGATGGTAATGACGATCGCAGCGTACATGGCAGTGTAATCAATGAAAAACTGGCTGGTGAAGAAGCGTATCCCCAACTGGATGGTGCGTGAGGCAACCGAGGAGGTAAGGAGCATTGCGTAGAGGAACTCATTCCAGGAGTAGAGGAACACGAAGGTCCCCGCGGTAACGATCCCCAGTTGGGATAGGGGAAGGACGATACGGTAAAACCGCTGGAACAGGGTGCATCCATCCATTACGGCCGCTTCCTCCAGTTCCCTGGGGAGAGTACGCATGAATCCATGGAGCAGGAATACAGAAATAGGGATATTGATACTCGCGTAAGTCACGATCAATCCCCAGAGGGTATCGTACAGTCCCAACGCTCTTATGATACTGAAATAGGGCACCATCAGGGCAATGATCGGTATCAGCACCCCCGCTGTCAGGGTGGTAAGGATGGCATTCTGAAAGGGAAATCGCAACCGGGACAGTACAAAGGCGGCCATAGCCGTAACAAGAAGGTTCAATACTGTGGAAAAGCTGGAAACCACGATGGAATTGAAGAATAACCGCGGAAGGCCGGATATCTGGATCGCTTTCACGTAATTCCCGAATTGCCACACAGCCGGAAGCGCGAAGGGGTTGGTTTCGAACTCGAAGTTCGTCTTGAAGGATGATAGAACCAACCAGCCAAGGGGTACGAAGGTAAAGAGCAGGAAAAAGAGGAGAATCGACCATTTGAGAATGATCCCTAGAGGGCGAAAGAGGGAACGCTTTGTTTCGTACAGCATACCGTTACCCTACTGTTGGACTTCTGAGATCGATTCCGAGCGGCCAAGGGTGTTGCGAAGTACCACAATTACCAGTACTCCGAGCACGATAAGGGCGCTCCCGATAGCATTAGCCCGGCCATACCGGAGGAAACTCATATTATTGAACAACTGGATTCCCATTACAGAGGTAGAGTTTGCGGGTCCGCCTGCGGTCATGAGAAAGGTGGCTTCGAAGTGGCGTAGCCCATACGCCATGGCAAGAGTCATGGAAGTAACGAGGATCCCCCTAAGGAGGGGGAGAGTAATGTAGAGCTCCTGCTGAACCACACTGGCACCATCTATTTCTGCCGCCTCATAGAAAGAGCTGGGAATAGCCATTGCCCCCGCCAGGATGATGATCATGAAGTACCCGATATAGAGCACCTGCTGAAGGATGATGGCAGGGAGGGCTGTCTCTATCTGCCCCAGCCAATTCCGGGCCAGCTGAGCATAGCCCATTAGCTCCAGGAGCTTATTCAGTGCCCCGTACTCTGCGTTGTAGATGGCGATCCACATCATGGAAATGGCCACCTGGGAAATTACATTCGGTAAAAAGTACATGGTTCTGAGAAACTTCCATCCACGCGGCTTACGGGCCAGAATCATGGCTACCAGCGCTGCTAGAGGAATCTGTCCAAACCCGAGGGATAGTGCCCAGATAAAGTTGTTCCGCACTGACAGGAGGAAGGTAGGATCCTGCAATAGATCGATGTAGTTCTTGAGTCCGATAAACTGAGGGGCGGTTACTCCATTCCACTGGGTACATCCGATGATGAACACAAAGCCCAGGGGGTAGACGAAGAATAAGAAGTACAGGATACATACCGGAAGCAAAAATAGAATAATTCCTCTCCATGGAACCCGGTGTAGGGCTGCCTTTCCCATGGTCGATTTCCTCCTAAGTGCTGATGCAGAAGATGCATCCCCATTCTGTTTGTGCTTGTGTCTTTGCACATAGGGGCTCAGGCGGAAATCCGCCTGAGCTAAAACTATGACTTATTCGATCCACCCTGCTTTCTTATCCTATTTGTTCGCCCGGATCAAGAACTGCACGAACTCCTCTGGTGTGGCTTTTCCCAGCACCATGGCTCCAATAGCCTGTCCTAACTCCTGGGTAACATGTACAGGGTACTGGCTCTGGAAATGGGGTACGATGAACTTTGCTTGATTGGAGATCTCCACAAACCGTTTTAAAAGGGGATCCACGTTGTCCCCCAACTGATACTTGAGGGCGAACATAGCACCGGATCGTTCGGAGATCATCTTCACATTCTCTGGTTTCGTCATCCAGCGGAAAAACTTCAGTGTAGCTTCCCGTTTTGCCTGGTCTTTCGTATTGGCGGCTGCCAGGTTGGAGAGCTGGAATCCGATCAGGCCCCCATACGTTCCGCCCTTAACCGCGGGTGCGAAAGCTAACTGAGTAGCTGCGTGTACGGCAGGAGCATCCTTCTTTGCTCTTCCGATGTACCAGGGACCATTGATGAAGATGGCGGTTCGGCCTGCCAGGTAATGCCCGCCGGATACACCCGCATCCCCTCCTACGGCATCCTTGGTAGTATTCCCGTCACTGTAGAGGCGGAGGAGGATCTTGGCTGCTTCTACGTACTGGGGGTGAGTGAGGGGGCGATTCCATACGTCCGGGCCGCCGATAGAGGCAAGAATATGGCTGTACCAGAGCATACTGGTCCACGCGTTCACTCCACCTGTCATCTGGGACGTGGGAACGATCCCGGCGGCCTTTAGCTTATCGCAGGCTACCCAGAACTCATCGAATGTTTTGGGGAATTCGCTGATTCCAGCTTTTTTGAATAATTCGGAATTATACCAGATAGGGGTAATTCCGATTTCATAGGGGACAGTTTTTGTGCGACCCTTTTTGGTACTGGCCTGGATATACCCCTCCTGGAAGTCCTTTGCCCATTCCCCTTTCAGTTCTTCGGTGAAATCCATCAGAATCTCCCCGTCGTAGTACTGGAAAGAGGTGGGATCGGGATTGAAGATGAATAGATCCGGAACTGCTCCTGCGGCAAGACTCGCGTTGATCTTGGTGCGGTAAGGATCGGGAGAAGGATTTTCCTCCACCACGATTTTGATCTTTCCCGCGTTGTCCGCGTTGAACTTAGTAATCAACTCTGCCACAGGCCCTGCTTTGGAGTCCTGCCCAACCCAGAAACTGGGAAAGTTCAGAACGATTTCCTTCTGCTCTTTTGCCCCTCCCGCAAAGAGAACTCCCGCCATGGATAGTACTAGAGCGGCAACGAGTAAAAACGTACCTCTTCTCTTCATAAAAACCCCCTGTTTCTTTTAGAATGTTTTTGTTCTTATTTGATTACTATCTAAAAGAAAGTATATCATATAGGTTCAAGAATTGTCAAAGCAAAATTTTGATTAAAATTTTAGGAGGAAAGAGGAGTCCTGCGGTGCCATTACCGCTATAGGGAGATTCTTTTCCTGACGGAAAGGGCCCGTTCCGCCTCAAGGCACAGGCGAACCAGTTCCCGCTCTTCTTCGGGGGGGTAGAGGGATACCCCCTGTTCGATCCCATCCAGAGCCGAATCAAGGTATTTCTGGATTTCGAACAATTCCCCCGATTTTTCTTGTATCGGAATAGGATGAGCTGCGGATTCGCCTTTAAGTTGAGCGTAAAGGGAAAACTCCGGAGTATCTGTGCGGTCCATTGCTCCTGACCAGAGGGATCGAAGGGCTCCTTCTGTACCCGTGATTTCCACTACCTGGTGATGCTGGAACCCGGAGAGAGTTTGGGAAACTACAGTGTGAGCGCCATTTGGAAACTCGAACACTGCAGTAAAATCCTGCGTTAACCCGTAAGAGGAAGGATTCCCCCAGGCAGTCACGTGGGATGGCTTAAGGGGGGAAACATACCAGAGCATCAGATCGATGAAATGAATCGGTTCTTCCAGAACCCAGGAACCTACCTTGTCTCGGTCATACCTCCAGTGCTGGGATCCCTGCCGGTAGGGAAAACGAAACAGGTTAAACAGCCCGTACCGGAAGGTCCCAATTTTGCCTGATTGAATAGCCTCATGGATCCATTTCCACTGAAGGGAGCACCGTAGTTCATGAACCATGGTAAGAATCAGGCCGTGTTTTTTCACCTCTTCCAGCAGGATGTCGCATTCTTTCAGGGTTCCGGCCATGGGTTTTTCCAGTAGTACATGTTTACCTGCCCGCAGAGCCTCGATCGCCACAGGAACATGGAGATGGGTAGGTAGAACGACGTCCACTACATCCACTTCTGGCCGCTTGAGTACCTCCTGGATTTCTGTGGAGATGAACGCGTGCGGGTATCTATCCGAAGCTTTTTCTACGGATCCGGGAGAATGGCAGGCAATGGCGACCAGGGAGTGCCGATTCGATTGAGAGATACTTGCGGCATGTATCTGGCCCCACGCACCAAACCCGATTAAAGCGACATTCATTTACACTCTCCCGAAAATGAGACGGGGAAGAAACAGGCTCAGTTCAGGGAAGAATACCAGAACCACCAGCACAACTGTATACGTCAAAATAAAGGGGAGGGAGGCCTTAGAAACCTCTTCCAGGGAGATGTTGGCAAGCTTCATTGCTACAAAAAGGTTAGCCCCAAAAGGGGGAGTGAGAAAGCCGATTTCCGCACATACCACGAACAATACCCCGAAATGGATCGGATGTATGCCTAACCGCGTTATGATAGGAAGAAAGATGGGGGTGAGTACGATAATCTGGGAGAAGGTTTCTGCCCAGGTTCCCACGAAAATCATGAATGCCATGATCACGAGGAGGATCACGTGGGGATTGTCCGACAGCTCTCCAATTTTCTGACCTAAGGCCTGGGGAAGCCCCTGGATAGTCAACAGACGGGCGAAGACAAAGGCCATCGCTACCAGGATGATCAGGGTGCCGGAAAGCTTCAGGGTATCTGCCAGTGCATAGTACAGATCCTTCAGTTTCATGGTCCGGGTGATAAAGAAACCAACAATAAGGGAGTAAAAAATGGTTACTTCCGCTGCTTCTATGGGAGTGAAAAACCCTGCGTAGATGCCTCCCAGAAGCATGAGGATCGCGAACAAAGCCCATTTGGCTTCCCAGATCGCTGCAAAAGCTTCCCTGAGTGTCAGGGGCTGGTACTCCCTTTCTTCTTGCTTTCCTTGAGTAGTGTATGTTGGGAAGAACCGAAGGAGAATCATGGAAGTGAGGGAAAGACATATCGCCATCAGGATCCCTGGAATCACACCAGCTGCAAAGAGGGCCGCGATGGATTGGTTAGCGATGATTCCATAGATGAGGAAAGGGTTACTGGGAGGAATCAGAATTCCGAGAGCTCCTCCGCTCGCACTGACAGCCCCTGCAAATCTGGAAGTGTAGCCGGCCCGTATCATGGCAGGCACCATGATACCCCCGATGGTAGCCACCGTAGCTGGCCCCGAACCGGAAACTGCCGCAAAAATGGCACAGCTGATGATCGTAATAACCGCGAGGCCTGCTTTGAAGGATGCCATGAACCGGCGTACCATTTTTACCAGCGCTTCCGTAATTCCCGCTTTGTCGAAAAGGGTTCCCACGAGAAGGAACCCTGTAACCGAAATCAACGCGTACTGGTCTACCCCTGAATACAGGGTGCGAACCAAAAGGTCGAGGGGAATCTCATAATAGATAAAGAAGATGAGGGAGGTGAGTCCCAGGCAGACATAGATGGGGAGCCCTGTTAACAGGAGAACCACCAAAACCAGCGCGATCATCATGACAGATTCTCCTTGTGACCTGTACGCAGGCGATGCCACAGTACCTGGATCAAGCGGGCGGTGAGAAGGATGAATCCCACAGGGATAATCAGGAACACGTAGTGGAGGGGGATCATCAGTACGGCGGTCTCTCCCAGGGTCTTCTGCATCCGTCCATAGGTATCGAGGGACAATCCGACAATGGCCAGGTTGAATAGAATCCATAAAATATCGGTTATATTCCTCAGAACTCGCTGCCCTTTAGAGGTAAGCT
Organism: uncultured Spirochaetales bacterium; assembly: GCA_937991975.1. Classification (GTDB taxonomy): domain Bacteria; phylum Spirochaetota; class Spirochaetia; order DTKZ01; family DTKZ01; genus DTKZ01. The sequence goes on from CALKLC010000108.1 coordinate 13,939, forward strand.
TACGGACCATGAAGGTAACACAGATATGGTCATCACTCTTTATCCCGTAGCTCGCCCCCAGATACACAACCAGCACGTAGAGAATTCGCGAGAGTTCTTCCTGCCAGGGGATCCCGCTCTTGTAGCCGACCCGCATCACCACTCCTATAAAGATCAACGTCACGGTAACAGCCAGTCCACTGATTCCGATTACTTCCTCAAACCGGTCGTTGATGAATTGGAGTACTTTTTTCATGGGGCTCCC
>CALKLC010000109.1 GCA_937991975.1 uncultured Spirochaetales bacterium
CCCCCGGGCCGTTGTGTGGGCACCTGTCGGCTTAAGAGCAGGAAGGAAAAACGGGGAAACGGGTTCTGCCGGTATATCAAGGCGGGGTTATTTGTTGCAAATACTCATTAACAATTTTGGCACCACTTAATATGGGATCAGAAAAGGTAGCCCCTCCATTTCCTACATTGCAGCTTTTCGGCTAAACACCCCTTTCACTGTTCCCACGAACCTTCTGAACCACGCGGTTCGGTTCACGATGACAAAAACCGTGACCAGAAAGATCGCAAGGCAGATCGGTCGGGTAAAGAAAGGAACCAGGCTTCCGTTGGAAAGAACAAGGGCTCGGCGAAGGTTCTTGTCCAGAATGTCTCCCAGGATGATTCCCAGTACCAGTGGAGCCATTGGGTACTCCATTTCCCTGAGGATAAAACCAATAAGACCGAACACGATCATTACCCCCACATCGAAAAGGCGGGCCTGTAACGCAAAGGAGCCTACCACGCAGAGAACGAAGATAACGGGCATCAGTTTCTGTCTCGGGATAAGGAGAACTTTCACGAGGGATCGCACCATGGAAAGCCCCAGAATGTACATCGCAATCGTGGCAAGGAGCACCATCGCCACTACTTCATAGATGAAGGTAGGGAATTCAATTAGGATCAGGGGGCCAGGCCGGATCCCATGGATCAGCATGGCTCCCAGAAGAACGGCTGCTGGAGCTGAACCCGGTATGGCAAGGGTGAGTACCGGAATGATCGCTCCTGGTACACAAGCGTTGTTTCCAGTTTCAGCCGCTATAAGCCCTTCTACGTTCCCTTTGCCAAAGGTATTCCGTTCCTCTGGGGGAGCCGATCGTTTGGTTAGATCGTAGGAAACCCACGCAGCGATATCTTCTCCTACTCCTGGTATGGCACCGATAAAGGTTCCCACGAGCCCCGATCGGATGATGGTTTTCCAGTACCTCAATACTTCTTTCCATTTGGGAATTAAACGGGCAATCTTCGTTTGTACGACTTCGAACTTGGTGAATCGCATCACCGTGATGATTTCTGCGAATCCAAAGGCCCCTACCATGGCAGGAATCAAGGAAATACCCCCGGAAAGTTCCGTGCTTCCAAAGGAAAACCGCACGTACGCATGGATCCCTTCCATTCCGATCATGGCAACGAACAATCCAAGGAATCCGGCAATCCATCCTTTCAGGGGATCCTTCGGAGCGGTGAGGTTCCCACAGATCACGATCCCAAAAATGGAAAACCAGAAGAACTCGAAGGATTGGAAGCTCAACGCGACGGAACCGATAAGAGGGGTGAAGATGGCAAGGGCAAGCATCCCGATCACTGAACCAAGGAAGGAGCCGGTAGTGGCGATTCCGATAGCCCGGCCCGCTTCCCCCTTAAGGGCCAACGGATACCCATCCACTGTGGTGGCCGCATTGGCAGGAGTGCCGGGAATGTTCAGGAGAATGGCGCTGCGGCTACCCCCGTAGATCGCCCCAATGTACATACAGATCAAGATCAGGATCGCGTTGTTTGGAGCCATGTTGAAGGTAAGGGTAGTAAGGAGGGCTACACCCATGGTGGCGGTAAGACCAGGCAGCATCCCAATGATGATTCCCAACTGGGTTGCCCATAGTGCATCGAAGATGGACCTTGGGTTAAAGATTCCGATCACCGCATTGAAGAGCATCTGTAATCCAGTCATGGTACAACTCCCTTACGGTAGGTTTACGAGGAAAAGGTAGAAGAACACCCCATAGACGGTACTCGAGGTGATTATTGCCAACAGTGCTGCCATGAGCACCTTTCGGATCTGCCCTCGAAAACTTTCCTTAAATGAATATTCAAATGTCAACACGAAGAAAAAAATGAACAGAGTAGTTAAAAGAACGAAGTTTACATGCCCTAAGAGGAGGGAATATAGCACACAGATCACTATAGTTTTTACCATACGGTTGGTGGACTCATGGGTAAAGAATCCTTTGATTGCCTCACCGGTGATTTGTTTTCTAAGCCCACCTTTTCGGAGGGCTCGAATGAACATGATTCCAGAAAGAAAGGTAATGATGACACCCAACAAGCCTGGAACGATTCCCGGAGCGGCGTAGGGATTCTTACTCTGATCTGACATTGTAGGCATCTGCAAGGATAGAATAAGGACAACAATACCAAACGCCATCAATACTATAGAAGTATAAAAGTCAGCTTTGGGCATATTCTCTTCTTTCATAAGGCCCCCTACAAGTAAAATTTATCTTATACGGGCTATAGAAACTAAACTTCCGGATTCCAGGGTATAAGAATCCATCCAGTGTCTAAACCCACGCCCCGAAATAAAAAAGAGCAGGGCAGCGCCCTGCTCGAAAGTGTACAGGTTTTTTTACGGTTTGGGAATTCCCACTGTATCGGGAGATACTTTTGCTTTTCCCGCTTCGTAGTAGAGCCATGCTACCGGCTGATAGTAGTCGAATGCCTTTTTCTGTGCTTCTTCTCCATACACAGGCGCGAATACGGCTCCCCGGGCAGCTGCGTAATCCTTTACTTTTTGAGAGTTCATGATCACCTCTTTCCATGCCATTTCCATCGTGGTGATCACTTCCTGTGGGACTCCTCGAGGAATAAAGATCCCAAAATAGTTCATCCCCGGCTTATAATCTTTGATCCAGTTCGTGATGGGAGGAATGGATCCCGTGTATCCTGTAAAGGTAAGGGGTTTGTCCGAGAGTACTGCCAGGGGCCTGATCTTTCCGCCACGAATCATCTCTGCCTGCTCACTCGCCAGCTGAGGCGTAACCTCTACTTCCCCGGCTACTGTAGCGATCACTGCCGGATTCCCTCCATCGTAGGTAACATGCTTGTACTGGATACCTGTATATTTCCGGAGAATCTCCATTGCAATGTGACCGGCCGAACTCTGCCCAGCCGTGCCTACAGGGATCTGTCCGGGTTTCTCTTTGAAGGCCTTCAAAAGGTCATCGAACGTCTGATAGGGGGTGTTGGGATTGACTCCGTACACCATGACGTTTGCGACGCTGAGGAACAGGTGCCAGTCTTTCCGGATATCCGTGTCTAACATCCCCATAATTTTATATACAGCCAGATCCACTGCAGCCCCCGATGCCCAGGTATACCCATCTTTGGGGGCATCCACCACGCTCTTCGTTCCCACGGAGCCTGAAGCGCCTGGCTGGTTTACGATCACGATCTTTGTGCCAAGATAGGGCTCCAGTTCCCCTGCGCAAACCCGGGTGATCTGGTCCGTGGACCCGCCCGCTCCCCAGGGAACGATGATGGTAATCGGTTTTGTGGGTTTCCACTTTCCTCCGGTTTCCTCTTTCTTCCCTGCGGCGGTTATTACCGTGGCAACAAGAAGGCTAAGGATAACCATACTTATCAATAGTTTCGAAACTCTTTTCATACTCCCACTCCTTTCATTAGAGTTTTACTTAAAATTAGTATATTCTCATGACAAAATAGTTGTCAAGGAGAATATTCGAACACTTTTGGAGAGGGCCTTGTGGGGAAATGCCAGGCTGTCAACACCTGCCGAATCAGATGTTCCCCTTTGAGGATTGTCCGCTCCCCCAGATCGATCAGTTCTTCCTTCTGGGAGAAATCGAACTCCGAATGCTTCTGGGGAATCCGTATCTCCAGGTCAGGAACATCCCATCTGGGATCCATCGGCCTATCGTTCCCTGCTACTGCTAGAGCTCGAAAGAACACCGAAATACCGGTGGGTAGGTCTTCAGGTTTTACCGGCGCAAAAGGGCTACAGTTGATGGCAATCACCCGTTGGTAGCCTCGTTTGCGGGCAATCCGGACGGGAAGGTTGTTGAGGATCCCTCCATCCACCAATAGATAGGGAGGGATGGATACGGGAGTAAAAATACCCGGTACTGACATGGAGGCTCGAATTCCTTCTGCCAGGGGACCTGAATCCAGAACGACTTCTTTCCCTGTCAATAGATCTGCCGCGTTACAGGCAAAAGGGGGCGAAGTGTCTTCGAACCGTTTCCCTCTGGTGAACTTCTTCAAGACCTCGAGGATTTTCTTTCCGCTGTCGATGCCTTTCCCACGGGAAAGGTGATTCAACGCTTCCTGGGCTTGAAGGAACCGGAAGAATGCCCCATCTCCCAATTTGAAGGTAATGCCCTCCAGGTAGTCCCGGAGTTCGAACTCCTCCCGGACGAAGGTATCCAATTCCTGTGGGATCATCCCCGCACAGTAGAGCCCCCCAAGAATGGCTCCGATAGAGGTCCCTGCCAGAAAGGAGGGAGTCAAATTCAAACGCTCCAGGGCCTTGAATACTCCCACGTACACAAGGCCTCTCCCTCCCCCCCCAGAAAGTACCAGTGCCCACGGTTTCATTAATCTTTTCCCTTTCTCCCAACCACTTCATCATGGCCGAGACCTCCAGGTCAATACTACTGGAAGGGCTTCCTTGCCCCTGGAACGAAAAATCGGTAGAATGCCTCTATTCGCGGAGGAGTGTACATGAAGGCTATCGAGCTAGCAAAAACTTACAACCCAAAGGATTTTGAAGATCGGATCTACC
>CALKLC010000110.1 GCA_937991975.1 uncultured Spirochaetales bacterium
ATCGGGGGGCTAAAAAACCAGGACGAATCCGTTCTAGGGATGACGAACTGTTTCAAGGGAAACTCGATCCCACCGTTAGAGACAATGAGGAGGCGTGTGTCTGGTAAAGCTACCTGTAGCTCCTGTTGCTGATAGTAGGAAAGCGTATATCCACTTGTCCGGATCTTCCTCTTCTCCCAGCCCTCGTCTGGGGTCAGAGAAAGGCGGAGGAGAAAGGACGAGTACTCTCCTACTCCTGCGAGAATCCACCGTGGGGAGGCCGATGTTAAAAACGGGGCCCTGGTATCTTCATCCAGGATTACAAGGTATACTTCGGAGGTATGGTCGAGGAAGTAAGCGAGTCCTTTCGATACATTTCCTTTTTTGCCGGAAGTGCCGCTCGTACAGGATAGAAGATTGTCAAGGAGTTCCCGATGTTCGGGAATGGGAAGGGTGCTGTAGAGGGACGCCTCGGAGGGAAAAAGTCCCCAGGGATTCTGAGATTCCCACCGAGGCAGAGTCTGGCAGCCGGAAAGCCAAAGGGTAGCTACCAGGATGAAGGTGATCCCATTCAGGTGTCTCGGACCCTGAATGGGGTACCTCCGTCTGTGATTCCTGTGGGCATGGTTTTTCAAGAGGCTTTGGCCAGGCCAATAGCGCATGAAGAATCTCCGCACGGAACGGCCCTCTGGGTTCCTTTCTTAACCCACTGCAGGGACACAGCGAGGGTTTCATTCATCAGGTAATCCTGGAACTCTTCCACCGCATCCTGCACATCCGGATCCTGCGTGTGGAGGAAGAGTTCGATCCTATCGGTCACCTCCAGATTCATGTCCTTACGAAGTGTTTGAACTGCCCGTACGATATCCCGGACGATCCCTTCCGCTTTCAGGTCCTCTGTAAGTTCCGGATCTAACGCTACAGTCAAGGACCCTTCGTTCAGAACCTTCAGGTTTTCCTTTTCGATTCTCCGTACTTCGATGCTGTCTTGCGTGATCTCCAGATCCCGACCGATATCGATCACCAGCGTAGAACCCTCCAGGAGACTCTGAATCTCTTTGAAAGAAAGGGCCTCGATCTTTTCGGCTGCCTGTTTCATGTCCTTTCCCAGGGCTTTCCCAAGGACTCGATAATTTGGTTTTGCCTTGTATTCTACCAGGTCCTCCTCGTTTTCCCGGAATACCACCTCTTTCACGTTGAGTTCTTCCCGGATGATGTCCTCCATCTCCCGCAGGATCCTTCGTTCCTCCGGATCCTTGGTGACAAGGTGAAGGGCTTTTAAGGGTTGACGAACTTTGATCCCGTGCATACTCCGGAGGGCACGTCCCATCGTGACTGCCCTGCGGACGAAATTCATCTTCTGCTCGAGGGATAGGTTCCTCTTCTCCATCCGGGCTACTGGATAGTCCGTCAAATGGACGGATTCTGGCATTTCGGGAGATCGGAGGTTTCGATAGATTGCCTCGCTAATGAAGGGGAGGATCGGGGCAGCCACCTTCGAGAAGGTGAGGAGGACCCAGTAGAGGGTTTCATACGCCTGCCTTTTGTCGTAGTCGTTCTCACTCCTCCAGAACCGTCTCCTGGAACGGCGTATGTACCAGTTGTTCAATAGGTCGATGAAATCCACCAGAGGTTCAATTGCCCTTATGAGATCGTACCGATCCATCTCCCTCGTTACCTCGTCGATCAACCGTTCCAGTTCCGACAAGATCCATTGATCGAGAGGATTGGACGGTTCTTTCGGGCCTGAGGCAGGAAAGATCTGATCGATGTTCGCGTAGGTGACGTAGAAGCTATAGGCATTCCATAGGGGGATGATTATGGTTTTTAAGGTTTCCTTCACCCCCTCGTCGTGGTAGCGAATCTCCTCTGCCCGGACAACGGCCGAGCGCATGAGGAACAGTCGGAGAGCTTCCGCCCCGTAAGTGTTGATTACATCTACCGGATCCGTATAGTTCCGGGCAGACTTGGACATTTTCTTCCCATCGGAAGCAAGCACTAACCCGCTGGTGATGTTGTGGAGGAAGGCGGGTTTATCGAACAACGCGGTGGCCAGTACATGAAGGGTATAAAACCACCCCCGTGTTTGATCGATGCTTTCGCAGATAAAATCAGCTGGAAAATGTTGTTCGAAATGTTCCTTGTTCTCGAAGGGGTAGTGGCTCTGTGCGTACGGCATGGCGCCGGACTCGAACCAGCAGTCGAGTACTTCGGGGATCCTTCGTTTCGTTCCCCCACAGGAACACTTCCATGTAATGTCATCCACGAAGTGCTTGTGCAGATCCTCCGGGAACACCCCCGAACGGGATTTGAGTTCTTCCCGGGAACCAATGCATTCCAGTTCTCCACAGGTGTCGCATTTCCAGATAGGAATCGGGTTCCCCCAGTACCGGTTTCGGGAAATCGCCCACTCTCGAGCCCCTTCCAGCCATTTCCCAAACCTCCCATCTTTGATGTGTTCGGGCATCCAGTAGATTTTCTGGTTTGTGGCGATCATTCGATCCTTGATCTTGGCAATATTCACGAACCAGGAAGAGATAGCCCGGTAGATGAGGGGGGATTTACAGCGCCAGCAGTGGGGGTAGGCGTGCAGATACTGCTCGTGCTTTACAACTTTTCGTTCCTCTTTCAACCGCTTGATGATGGCTTTATCAGCGTCTTTTACGAAGGTCCCCCTGTAATCAGTAACCTCCTCTGTAAACCGGCACTCCTCGTCGATGGGGCACACAACAGGAACTCCTGTACCCTGCAGTACCCGGTAGTCGTCCTCTCCGAATCCAGGGGCAATATGTACGATCCCGGTCCCATCCTCGGTACTTACGAAATCTCCCAGGAGGGTATGGAAAGCCTTTTTATCCTTCAGGTGAGCGAAGTAGGGGAAGAGGGGCTCGTAGGGGATTCCTGCCAGTTCCTTCCCCTTCTTCTCCCAGACGATCTGGTATTCTTTTTCAGATCTATAGTAGGCTGAAAGCCTTTCCTTGGCCAGAATATAGTGTTCCTGTCCGTCCTTGACCTTTACGTACACGATTTCAGGACCCAGAGCCAGGGCGAGGTTCGAGGGAAGGGTCCACGGAGTGGTGGTCCAGGCAAGGATGTAAGTATCCGGTTCTTCTTTCAGGCGGAACTTGACCGTAATGGCAGGATCGTGCACGTCCTGATACCCGCCCAGGTTCAATTCGTGGTTCGATAAAACTGTGGAACACCTCGGGCAGTAGGGCAGGATATAGAACCCTTCGTACAGGAGGCCTTTGTCCCAGAGCTGTTTCACCACCCACCAGATAGATTCCATATAATCCGGATCCATCGTCTTGTAATCGTTGTCGAAGTCTACCCAGCGGCCCATCCGCGTAACGATCTTTCGCCACTCTTTCACGTATCGCAGAACGATGGAGCGGCAGGATTCATTGAACCTGGCGATTCCGAAAGATTCGATCTCTCGTTTCCCGGAGATGCCCAGTTCCTTCTCCATCTCGTATTCCACGGGTAATCCATGGCAATCCCACCCAAACCGCCGTTCCACCTTTTTCCCTCGCATCGTCTGGTAGCGGGGGATGATGTCTTTGATGGTCCCCGGGACAAAATGCCCGAAGTGGGGAAGCCCCGTAGCAAAGGGGGGTCCATCGTAGAACACGAACTCGTCCGATCCTTCCCGCATAGAAATGGAGCGTCTAAATGTATCGTTTGCCTCCCAGAAGGCGAGAATCTCTTCCTCCAGCTTGGGGAAATTCTGTTTTGGATCCACCGGGGTGTACAAAGCGTCCTCCTACTTCACAGAATCTTCACAGAGAGTACACATTCTCTTGAATAAAGAATTGCTATATACGAAGGTAACATTGTAGGGAAAAGCGCTTTCCCGGTCAAGAATTGAAAATCCAGATCAACGTAGTATTCTATCCTATATGGAAAAGTTCGATCTCGTCATCGTAGGTTCCGGGCCTGCTGGGCTCGGAGCCGCATTTGCGTACTCAAAACGCAGGCCTGAAGGTAGTATCCTCTTGATAGAAAAGGAGCGCTATTCCACCGGCGGATTACGGAACGACTGTAAGATGAACTTCACCTATCCCATTGGGTTTCCCGAAGAGTATTGGGATGAGGGAAGTGCAAATCGGTACCTATCAGAGGTGATCGAAGAATTACAACCCCGCTTCATGGAAAAGAGAAACCTTTCTATTTACGAAAAGAGGGCCGAGAAACTCGGGGTAAAGCTCCTGGTAGTTCGTCAGTCCCATCTGGGAACCGATGGGGGGCTTGAACTGATCAAGGAGTTGATGGATCGACTCAAGAAACGAGGGGTTGAGATCCACCTTGAGGAAACTGCTCGAGAGGTACATCCAGAGGATCGAATCCTCCTGACTGATAGGGGCAGGTATCGGTATCAGGATTTAGTGATTGCCCCTGGTAGGCGAGGATTTGCCTTCATGCAGGAGCTGATGAGGAAGCTAAAGATCCCTTTCATAGACCACATTCTAGACATCGGTATTCGCCTGGAAACGACCATTGAACAGTATCCTATCGTGAAGGATTATTACGATCCAAAGTTCCTCTTTCCTGATCGAGTGCGGACGTTTTGTACCAACGCTTTTCGTGCCTATGTGGTACAGGAAAAGTACCTCACTGGGAGCGGCGAACCTTACTATTCTGTGAACGGTCATGCCTATTCCGCAAAACGGCAGGAGAACGGACTGGTGAACTTTGCCCTTCTGAAGACCGTGATGTTTACCGAACCATTAGCCAGTGGTCAGAAGTACGCGGAAATGATCGGCCTGCAGGCCATGCTATTGGGAGGGGGGCGGCCGATCATGCAGAGGGTAGGGGACTTCAGGTTGGGAAAACGGTCTACTGAAGGGAACTTCACAGGGGATCTTTACTTCTTCGAACCTACTCTGCACTGTACCCCCGGGGATATCAGCCTTTCGATCCCCGCGAAGATCCTGCGGGGCATCTGGAAGGCGATGAAGTTGCTGGACACCATCGTTCCAGGGGTGCTCCATCCCAGTACCATCATGTACTATCCAGAAATCAAGTTATATGGAAACAAACCTACCTTTATCGATCGGCACTTTCAGGCTCTTCCGCACCTGTACTTGATTGGCGACGGTGCTGGGACAAGCAGGGGAATTACGGCAGCGTGGGCCAGTGGGATCCGAGCAGTGGAAGGAATCCTGACGGAGGGGAAGGGCGGTTGAAATGATCGGTTGGGGAGCATCCAAGATTCAAACCTGACTGTGCCGGCGGGTACGGAAACGAGGGGCTCTAATTGCGGCCTTCTGGGTGCTTTCCCTTAACCTCTATTAGCCCCCTTACAGCCTTTCAGGAAATCCCTGTAAGGGCTTTCACGTACTGGAGCCGTTCGTAAGCCTCTGGCTGCTCGCTCTCAGTCTGGCTGAGCTTGCCTTTGAACTCTTCGATGGAAGTATACTTTTTCTCCTCCATCCAGCTTTCGATTCCCTTCAGTAAGTTCCGCAACTCGGTTATTCCTTTTCTGTACAGCACAGAGCAGACCTGCACACTGGAAGCCCCTGCCAAAAGGAGTTTTACCGCGGTGATCCCATCGTGTACCCCTGTCGAAGCTGAAAAATCGCACTCGATCTGTCCGCTCAGGATCGAGATCCATCGTAAGGGCGTGTACACCTCCTGTGGAGTGGAGAATTGGTAACCGGGAGCAAGTTTGAGGTTTTGCGGATCGATATCCAGTTGATAGAACCGGTTGAACAGTACAAGACCTTTCACCCCTGCCCGTTGCATCCGATGGGCCACATGGAGGAGGGATGTGAAATAGGGGCCGATTTTGGCGGCGATCGGCAGGGACACCCGTTCTACTACCTTTTCTACGATACGAATCAAGCGATCCTCCACCATCTGGGAGGTTTCGGCCGGATTTCTAGGCATTCTAGAAAGGTTCAACTCGATCCCATCGACTCCGGCACTTACCAATTGTTCGGCGTATCGAATCCACCAGGGTTCGGACACGCAGTTTAAACTGGCAAAAATCGGAATTTTTACCGTCTTTTTTACCGATTCTATCAGGTTGAGATACTCTCGAGGGCCCAGATGCTTTCCCATCTGTTCAAAATAGTCCAGTGCTTCTGCATGAAACTGGGACAAGCCGTTATACTCTTCCTGTTTGATGTCCGCTTCGATCTGTTCTTCGAATAGGCTTTTTAGAACGACCGCTCCTGCCCCCGCCTCTTCACATTTCTTGATGCTATCCACGCTCTGCGTAAGGCTGGAACTGGAAACGATTAAGGGAGAAGGGAGGGTTTTACCCAAATACTGCACTTGTAGGTTTGCCATGTACTGCTCCTTTCACCGAGTATCTTACTTTAAAATATCCACTAACACAAGCTTCTGGGATACTAGGGTACCGGTGTATACGACGGTTCCCGCAGGATCGATTCGTTTCTCCCCCAGGGTTTGCGCTACTGCCCGCCCATACTCGGTCGATTCGCGACGCAGATTCCGCTTGAGGATGAAAAAGGTGTTCCCATCCTTCGCGGTACCGAGAGATCTGCGATTGCCCTTACTCTGACGAAGACCGGAAGATCGGGCCATCTCCCCGATGAGAGCTATTCCCCCTATACGTTCTATCCCTTCGGTGGTAGACTGGATCTGGAAAGCCATTATCATCCTTCTGGTGCACAGTAGATTTGTTTTATTATTTAGGGGTCTCAATTAGCCTTCCTGAAGATATCGCAAAGGAATTCAATAGGTTTACAAAAAAGACAGGAAGGAATAAAAGTGATACCATAAAAGAGGCATTAAGTCTTTTTCTCTGGGAGATGAAGCTAAAGGAAATACAAAAAAGATTAGCTCCACGAGCAAAAAAGTTTGGTATCGTTACTTCAGTGCCAGTAAATATGAAATTTGAACTGATCAATAAATCGTTTCTGCTCAAGGCGGTGCGCGCTCTGCCAAAATAGTTGTCACCTACACTAACCTTAATTTGGAGGTGACAAATGCCACGCTACAGTGTCCCGTTTCGAGCCATGGTTCTGAAGAAACTCTTGCCACCTGAGAACCGCTCCGCGCTCTCGATCGCGCGTGAGTATACCCTATCGGTGGGGACAATCTACGGCTGGAGAGCGAAGATGGGGAGGGGTAGCCTAAGGATTGAGGTGGGAGCGCTCTCCAATCGGGATCGACCTCTTGAGGAAAAGCGTTCGCTGCTATTGGAAGCGGGGAGGACAAGGGAGGAAGGTATGGGGGAATGGATGCGGGAGAACAAGCTGCACTCGCAGCATCTGGCTTTTCGGGAGCAGAAGGTGAGGGAAGGGGTGACAAAGATGGAAAAGCAAGAGGTGGAAGAGATGCAACCGGCTAAAAAGAAGAACCGGCAGCAAGAACGGGAGTGTGCCCGTACAGAGAAGGCGCTTGCTGAGGCGGCGATCAGTATAACCGTTTAAAAAACATTTTGCACTGTTGCAGGGGATCGAGGAAGACTCATAGCCGAGGAGCAACGCCGTAGGGTGTACGAGTCCCTTGAGGAGGGGGTGAAGCAGGGGGCGCTGATGGCTTGACTCCGGGCGGCGCTGGGCATCCATCCGTGCATTTACAGTAGATGGAAGGCGGATCCCGCGGATCGGCGGAAAGGCAGCTCGAAGAAGAGCTGCCGGGCTTTAAGCTAGGAGGAGCATCGGTTCATGTACTTGAATCCTTCCCAGAAAACCAAACGGTTTATTCATCAGAAAACAGCGTACGGGAGGTGTCAACCTGCTTGACAAACACCGGCTGACTCAGAAGTGGAAGGAGCCAGAAGGGAAGATCTATCCATAACATACTCCTGGGATATCCATCAGATTTTTCTAGTTTAAAAATGGATGTTCAGCCGAATTAAATGTGTTACTGATTTGTTACTATGCCAATATTGACAAATCAGATATGCCTTGCTATGTTAAGACCAAAATAGCAAACTCCAGTATACTTTGGAGATATTTGAGTGAGAATAC
>CALKLC010000111.1 GCA_937991975.1 uncultured Spirochaetales bacterium
GATGTCTATCTGGATAATCTGATCAAGCAGTTTGCCCCGCACTGTGAAGTGGTTCGGGTAGCGGGGCCTGGAATCGTAGAGTTTGTAGAGCACCGGCTCTTCCAATCTACTTCGGAGGAGCGGGTCTCCATCCTGCATGAGGCTATAAAGATCCTGAAAGAACGGAAAGTGGATAAAGTAGTGTTGGGATGTACTCATTTCCTGTACCTGGAAGAAGAGTTGCGCCTCGGTTTAGGGGATGAGGTGGAATTGATCGATTCGAGGGAAGGGGTGGGACGACAACTGATGAAAGTTCTTGCCAGTAGGTCCATCCGCAATCCAGAACCTAAAAAAAAGGATCTTCTCTATGTTACCGGCACTTCCCCTGTAGAAGAACGGTACTATGCCTTCGCTCGAATCTTTGGACTGGAGGTCGCAGGGACACTGTGAAACAGGATAGGTACAGGGAGAATGAACAGCTACGGAAGGGAATCGTGCTCTGGGGAGCGAACAACATCTTCTATATCTTATCTGACCCTGGAGAGTTTACCTGTTACCTCAAGGGTAAGATCCTGAAAGGGGCAGAAGAGGAGTACAATCCTCTGGCAGTGGGGGATGAGGTTTCTTTCGAAGAGGACGGCAAAGGAAGGGGGCGAATCCTTTCGCGTTTCCCCCGGAGGAATCGGATTGCACGTTTCAATAAAAAGGGGAAATGTGCCCAGACGATCGCTGCGAATATCGACCAGGTACTGGTGGTTGCCTCCCCGGAAGAACCTCCCTTTCGACCCAGATTCATCGATCGGGTATGTGTCGCCTCTGAAATAGAGCGTATCCCTGTAACTATCTGTTTGAATAAGGTTGACCTGGGAGTAGACAAGGTCATCCACAGGCGGTTAGAGGTCTTCTCCAGCATGGGGTATCCGGTCCTACAGATTTCTGTTCGAACAGGGGAGGGGCTGTCCACGTTACAGGAGTATCTGTTGGATAAACGAACTGTGCTTCTGGGGCAATCAGGCACGGGAAAAACGAGTCTTCTGAACGTCCTTCTACCCGGTAAAGAGAGGAAAGTAGGAGCTATTTCAGAAAAGTACAACAGGGGAACCCATACGACGGTTCTCGCCTACATGGAAACAGCTTCCGAAGGGTGGCAGTTGATCGACACTCCTGGTGTACGGGAGTTTGAGCCAGTTGGAGTACTGGCTTCCGAGTTGGGGTGGTACTTCAAAGATTTTCTCCCTTTTCGGGGGCATTGTCAGTATCCCAACTGTACCCATACACTGGAGCCCGAGTGTGGGGTGAACGAGGCGGTGGAAAATGGGCAGATTCATCCTGACCGGTACGAAAGTTACCTTCGACTGTTCTTTGCCCTGAAGGAGAGAGAACGGATTTTGTACAATGAATGAGCACACCCTGCGGCTACTGGACTTCCACCTGATTCATGAGGAGCTACAGACGTATGCGTGGAGTGCAGATGGTAGAAGGCGCATCCAATCAGAACAGTTCTTTTTCAAGCAGGAAGAATTGGAAGGATTCAGAAAACTTGTAGATGAGTTTCACCAACTCTACGAGAAAGAACAACAGCTCCCTACCTTCCTGTTTCCCGATATCGATGAAATCATGCGGGTGACTGAAAAACCAGGATCCCAATTGGAAGGAATCGAAATCGCCCAGGTGGTTCGATTCCTTCAATCCTCCCGCATGTTAAAAAGCATCCTGGTGAAACAGAATGGAAGCCTGCGGGAGGAGGGCGAGGATCTTCCGGATCTTACGGATCTATCCAAATACCTCACGCGTTTTATAGATACCGATGGGAACCTCAAGGAACAGGAGATCCCTTCTTTACGAACCATCGGGGAACGGATCCGGCATCTTCGGAGGGAGATCGAAAAGCTCACCTATGGGTATCTTCAGAATCCTGCCTATCGGGGGTACTGGCAAACGGATACACCTACATTGAAAGATGGTCGGGTAGTCCTGCCTTTGAATGTGAATTACAGAGGGAAGATTCGGGGGGTGGTACATGAGCTTTCGTCCCGTGGGGCTACCCTTTTCATCGAACCTCTGGAGGTGTTCGAAAAAAACAACCAACTGGTGGATGAAGAGAACGAGTATCAGCTCGAGGTGGGCCGGATTCTCAGAGAACTTACGGGTAAAATTGCAGAATATAGGATAGAGATCCAGTTCCTCCGGGATCGGATCGCGTTTCTCGATAGTCGTCAAGCCCGCGGCCGGTATGGGAAGGTCCATCAATGCCGGTTTGCCCTACTGTCAGAGGATCGGCTTTCCCTCCGCAAGGCCCGGCATCCTCTCCTGCGGGGGGAAGCTGTTCCCATCGATATCGAGTTTCCTTCAGGTAGGATCCTCGTTCTTTCAGGGCCCAATACGGGGGGTAAGACAGTTGCTTTGAAAACATTAGGCCTCCTTGTGCTGATGAATCAGTTTGGCATGGAGATCCCTGCCTCTGATTCTGCCCTGCCCCTGTTCGATGATGTGTTTGCCGATATCGGAGACGAACAGTCCCTATCCGAATCCCTTTCCACCTTTTCTGCCCATATCCGGAACCTGACAGAGATCTATCGTTCCTGCACCGAACGATCCCTCCTCCTGCTGGATGAGTTAGGAGCCGGTACCGATCCAGAAGAAGGGACTGCCCTGGCTGTAGCATTCCTCCAACGGTTTCAGGAAAAAGGAGTATTTCTGTTTGGAAGTACCCACCTTTTAGGGGTGAAGCACTACGTATTTTCCCATACCGGAATGATGAATGCCTCGGTAGAGTTCGACGTGAAGGAATTGAAACCGACCTATAGGATCGTATTAGGAATCCCCGGCCCCAGCTATGCCCTGGAAATTGCAGAACGGTGTGGCGCTCCTTCTTCTGTTCTGGAGCTAGCCCGCTCTATTTTGGAGAAGGGAGCCTCTGAACCACAACGATTGATGGAGG
>CALKLC010000112.1 GCA_937991975.1 uncultured Spirochaetales bacterium
TAGCTGTGAGGATCCCTGTGGAACTCTGAAAGAACCAGCGCTCGATTGATTTTTTTTCATCCGGAGAAAGCCCTGCATGGTAGAAGAAAATATCCTTCTCCTGAAGGGTCCGCCGCAAGGATAGGGCTAGCTGTTCGGTACGCTTCCGGTTCCTACAGAACAGAACAGCTGGACGGAGTACCCCGCTATGTGGTCTATGAGAATCCAACAACGTGCGAAGGGTTCTTTGCCTGGAAAGGGTTTCGATCACCGCGTACTGGATATTGGGACGGTCTGGGTTTGCCGAGATCTCATGGGAGTATGCACCGGCGAATAGGTGTTCCCTGATTTTTTCCAGGACAATGGGGGATGCAGTTGCCGTGAAAGCTGTGGTGACTCTCGGTGTTAGGGCTTCCCGGACTTTCCCAAGATCCAGATAGGAAGGTCTAAAAGTTTCGCCCCACTGGGCAATGCAGTGGGCTTCGTCCACCACAAAGTGTGTAATAGGCAACCGACTCAAGGCGTCAAGTGTGCCGGGGCTCGAGAGGGCCTCTGGATTGGTAAGGAGGATTTTGATTTTCCCTTCCTTCAAGGATCGAAAGAGAGACTCCCGTTCTTCCCTCTCTTGCCCTCCCTTCAGGATTCCCGCTGGTACCTTTGCCTCTTCCAGTCTACGGTATTGATCGGCCATAAGGGAGAGGAGTGGATATACCACAAGGGTCAAGCCGGGGAGGAGAACTGCTGGAAGCTGAAAGCAGAGGGATTTTCCCGCTCCTGTGGGAAGAAGGACAATCTGATCCCCAAAGGCTTCTGTGTTTTCGCCAAAGTACCCACAGGAGTAGAGGATGTTGTGGATGGCCAGTCGCTGGTATGGGAATAAGTACCGTATCCCAAAGAACCGTTCTCCTGCCTCGAGAATTGGATCCGGTAAAGGTTCATTCAAGGAAATGGGATCATTCCTGGGTATGTGATTCATACATGGATAAACGGAAAATTATCGACGCCTGATTCAACGATTCATGGCTTTCCAGTATACTCTTTCAAACATGAAGGTTGAGTATTTATACGAGGATGATTGGTACCTTGCCATCGATAAGCCCCCTGGTTTATTGACCATACCCGCGCCAGGGAAAAAAAGGTCTCTAACCGAACTGTTGAACCGTGAAAGAGCGAGGGCCGGGAGCATGGCGCGGCTTAATCCCTGCCATCGATTGGATGGAGAAACCTCCGGAGTTCTCCTATTTGCAAAGGGGAAGAAAGCGCAAAAACTTATGATGGCTCTTTTTCACGCAAAGAAGGTACACAAACTCTATATCGCCCTGGTACAGGGAAGGCTGGAAAAGGATGCGGGTATCATTACCCGGCACCTGGAAGGGAAGCCTGCCATTACCAGATACCGGGTGTTGGAGCGTTTTCCCCTCTGTACAGTGGTGGAGGTGGAGCCCGAAACAGGCCGTACCAATCAGATTCGTCTCCATTTCAAGGGAATCGGGCATCCGCTGGTGGGAGAAACCCGGTACGCTTTCCGGAAAGATTTCCCCCTGTCTATCCCCCGCCTGATGCTCCATGCCTCGGAACTAACCTTTCCCCATCCCGTGACTTCCCTTGAAGTAAGAATACAGGCACCTATCCCTTCCGATATGGTAAGAGTTCTCGAGAAGGTGAGAGCCAGTTAGGTTTGATCAGAAACTTACCGTTCCTCCCAGGCCATGCTCCTCTACGATTTTCTGTCCTAATTTCAAGTCTTCTACCTTGAAAATGACTACCGCTTTATCCTTATTTTTTTCTAAAGAAACGTAGAGGTATTCGATGTTCACATGGGTCTGCTGAAAAATTTCCATTACTCGGGCCAATCCACCCGGTTTGTCCTCCACTTCCACAGCTAGAACCTCGGTTGTTTTAGCGGTAAAACCTCCGTCCCGAAGGGCTTTGAGTGCCTTCTCCGGTTGATCCACCACGATTCGAAGGATACCGAAATCGGCTGTGTCTGCAATGGTCATGGCCCGGATGTTTATCTCGTGCTTTGCCAGTAGCTTGGTAACTTCGGCCAACCTCCCTGCCACGTTTTCGAGAAAGATACTGATTTGTTTGATGATCATATTGCGGACCTCCTTGGATTTAACGCTAGATCTTACGCTTGTCGATCACTCGCTTTGCTTTGCCAATGCTCCGTTCGATCGTTTTAGGTTCCACAAGCTTGATTCGAGCACTGATTCCCAGTTTGGACTTGATTTCATGCTCGATTTTCGAGCGGATCGTTTCCAGTCCCCTGGTTTCGTCGGTAAAGAACTTTGCCTCTACCTCCACCATGATCTCCAGTTCGTCGAGGTGGGAAGCCCCCCGCTCTACCACGATAAGGTAATGGGGATCCGTACCTTCAACTGCCATAAGGATCTGCTCAATCTGAGAGGGGAACACGTTCACCCCCCGAATGATCAGCATATCGTCTGTTCGTCCGAAGAGCCGGTGCATCTTTACAGTGGTTCGGCCGCAAGGACACTCGTCATGAAACAGGAAGGTGATATCCCGGGTCCGGTAACGGAGGAGGGGAGTACCTTCCTTTACCAAAGTGGTGAAAACCAGTTCTCCCTTGGCTCCATCGGGCAGGACCTTTCCTGTTTCCGGATCGATCACCTCCGGATAGAAGAAATCTTCGTTGATGTGGAGTCCGTTCTTCATCTCACATTCGGAAGAAACCCCTGGACCGGTGATTTCTGTAAGACCATAGATATCGTACGCCTGAAGGCCAAGTTTTTCCTCGATCTCTTTCCGCATATTCTCGCTCCAGGGTTCTGCTCCGAAGCATCCTGCTTTCAGCGATAGGGAGCGAATATCGATCCCTTCTTCCTTTGCAGCTTCGGCCAAGAAGAGGGAGTAGGAGGGGGTGCAGGTCAAAATCGTGGTCTTGAAGTCCCGCATCACCAGGATCTGTTTGGAAGTATTCCCGCTGGACATAGGAATGATGTTGGCGCCGATTAGTTTTGCCCCGTAGTGGACTCCCAGCCCTCCGGTAAATAACCCATACCCGTAGGCGTTCTGGATGATGTCGTTTCTGGTAGTGCCTGCCATTGCGAGGGTTCTGGCCATGGATTCCGACCACACATCGATGTCCTTCTTTGTGTACGCATCCACAACAGGCGTACCTGTGGTTCCAGAGGACATGTGGACCTCTTCGATTTCTGCCTCTGGAACAGCAAGGAGGCCATAGGGGTAGGTTTCCCGTAGTTCATCCTTTGTGGTGAAGGGAATCTTCTGAATGTCTTCCAAACTGCGGATGTCTTTGGGCGTGATTCCCGCCTGCTGGAATTTCTTCCGGTAGAAAGGTACTTTTTCATACACCCGTTCCACCAGATTCTTCAAGTGGGCCAATTGCAGTCGTCTCCGTTGTTCCGGCGGCATGCATTCCGCTTCTGGATTCCAAATCATACGCTCTTCTCCCTTATATCAATCACCCGTTTTGCCTTTCCTTCCCATGCAGGAAGGATCCCAGGCTCGTGGAGTTCCACCACCGGACTGATAGAAATGGAAGCCTTGAGGTTTTCTCGAATCTTATCCCTGATCGCGTTAAGGTCCCTCGCATCGTCGCTGAATAGTTCAGGGGTGACTTCAGTTTTTACAGTGAGTTTATCCAGCGAGCCAGATTTTTCCACGACGATCTGATAGTTGTTTCCCACTTCCTTCATCCGCATCAGTACCTCTTCGATCTGGGAGGGGAACACGTTCACCCCATTGATGATGAGCATGTCATCCGTACGGCCTTTTATCCGGCTGATCCGTCTATGGGTTCGGCCGCAGGGGCAGGGATCAGGGAGAATGGATGTCAGGTCCCGGGTCCGATAGCGAAGGAGGGGAGTGGCTTCCCTGCGGAGGGTGGTTAGAACAAGTTCCCCTGTTTCTCCGGGAGGTAAGGGCTCGAGGGTATGGGGATCGATAATTTCAATGATATAGGAATCTTCCCAGAGGTGGGGGCTTGATCGTTCGCTACATTCGAAGGCCACACCCGGACCGTTCATTTCAGAAAGGCCATAGCAGTTGTACACTTCGATCCCCCATAAAGCTTCTATCTTTTGTCGGATATCCTCGCTATGAGGTTCTCCCCCAACGATGGCTTTCCGAAGGTGCAGATCCGATCGATGTACATCCACTTCGCCCAGCTTGTCGTACAGGTGGAGCATGTAACTGGGCGTGGCATGCACCACAGTTGTCTTGAAGTCCTTCATTAGTTTGAACTGCCGGATGGTATTCCCGGGGCCTGCAGGGATCACCAGCATCCCCAGTTCCTCTGCACCGTAATGGAGACCCAATCCACCGGTAAAAAGGCCGTAGGTCATCATATTCTGGAATACATCCCGCTTCGTACACCCGGCTGCCGTAAGGGAACGTGCCACGAGATCTGTCCACGCAGCGATATCGTGCTTGGTATGGTAGATGACCGTGGGTGTTCCGGTGGTTCCACTGGAGGCATGGAGCCGGACGGTTTCATCTAAGGGTACTGCGAGAAGTCCGTAGAGGAAGGCGATCCGAAGGTCTTCCTTGGTGGTAAAGGGAATCCGTTGAAGATCTGCAAGAGAATGGATCGCTTCCGGGCTATCGATCCCGAGGGGAAGAAGGCGTTGACGGTAGAAATCGGTTTTTAGAGCACGGGCTAGAGTCGTTTTAAGCCGGGCCAACTGTAGGGCTTCCAGCTCGCTTCTAGGCATGAGTTCCAGTTCCTTTTCCCTGAATTGGTAGTGTTTCATGATGCACTCCTCCCTGCGTGAAAGGCAGCCAGGTTGGATTGTACGACCCCATCCCCTTTACGGCAAAAGAGTTTTTCGATCACTCCCTTCAACGTCTCAGAGGATAGGGGAAGGAACAGTGATGCGGCCCCAACGAGAACCATATTGGAGGAACGGGGAGAACCAATCTTTCGTGCGATCTCTAACGCCGGAATGATTCGATGATGGGGGTACTGTCGAATTACGGAAAGGACCGATTCCAGGTCAGGATAGGGGGAAATGTTCACGAAGGGATCCCTCGCCGTTAGGAGAACCCCATCCTTCGATAGGTAGGGGAGGTACCGGAGACTTTCCAGAGGCTCCATCGATAGAATTAACGAAGCGGCACCTTTGGGAATCAGATCGGAGTGGATAGTTGTAGAGGAGATGCGAAGGTGTGCCTGGACAGCCCCTCCCCGCTGAGCCATCCCATGAACTTCCGACTGTTTTACCTGTAATCCTTCCTGAACCGCTGCCTGAGCAATAACCGCTGCGATGGAAAGCACCCCCTGGCCTCCTACCCCGCAGAGTAGTATATCGTACTTCATTCTGCACTCTCCTTGTGACTCTTTTTTTTGCGGGCAGTCTCAAGGCATTCCCGGACAGCGATCACCACCGAGACACCGGGGTATTGGATTTCTCTTTTAAGGATTTCCATGTTCTCTTTTTCGTACTTTCGGTGAGCTTCGATGGTAATTACATGCTCAGGATCGACCCCTAACCCACGTACAAGGGCAGGAAGGTTTGCCGTGGGTAGGATCGTTTCCTGCCCTCCTGTCATGGCTACGGTTCCATTGTCCAGTATTACCACGGTAACCGGCACGTTACGGGCTACTGCATCAATCAGGGGGGTAATTCCCGAATGGAGGAAGGTACTATCCCCGATCACGGCTACGGTGTGCTTTTTCCCCGCTTCTGCGGCTCCCACTGCCATGCTGACCGAGGCGCCCATGCAAACGATCGTTTCCGGTATGGCCAGAGGAGGAACAGCACCAAGG
>CALKLC010000113.1 GCA_937991975.1 uncultured Spirochaetales bacterium
GAGTCAGTTCGAGAGTCCTTCGTCCTTCTTATGGTTCCCTAATCCATGAAAAATCCGCCCTCAACCTCAAGCGCCAGCTCTCCGAATCCCCCTCAACACGGTAACCGCACTCTCCCTGTATGTCTTTAACACCTTGAATACACCCGGCTTATCATCGAAGGCAGCGTACACGTACATCACATTGAGGGGAAGCTCAGCCCCGAATCGGATTGTTACATGCTTTTGAGTCTTCTCGTTCGAGCCAAATTGGAGCCGTACGGATACTGATTGTGCTGGCTCAAGGCCATAGATCGTATCATTCACATCTGGGATTCCCTCGATGGGCTCCCGCGCCATAGAACAGACTCGCTTTAAGAATGCCTCTACCTCCTCAACCAGTTGGGGTGACAATCGCCCCTGTTGATTCACCCGCCCCTCCTCTATCCTTCTGCTCGAATACTCGAATCCCTGGGAGGCTCTTTGAAGGATCAGACGTTCCTCCCCCCACGAAACCTGCACGGTTGAAACCTGTGCGGGATCAAACGATAGGAATTCCACGCCTGTTGGTACTGTAGACCCCCGTGATGCCCATAATCGAACAAGGAGATCCAGGATCAGGAGTGCAAGGAAGGCAATGAGGATTTTTTTATTTAAAGAATCCATTTGCTTAGCGACTCCATAGGATCGATCCGATAAAACAACTCTATCATAGACGCTAGCTCAACATTTCGTTCCCCACCATTTATACAGTCCCAGCAGGGCCCATATTCCGGGAAGCACCCCCATTACGAAGATTCCCATAAGGATGGTTTCCGTTCGGGAAAGAATGATGGGGTGATGCAAGGGATCCTTTGGCCTGAGGGCAATTCCATCCTCCCGCTCCGTTGCCCAGGCAACTGCATTGAGGAACAGATCCAGATTGTTTCCTATTTTCACATACTGGTCTGTGAGAAAATCGGAATCACCGAACAGTACGAAACGTCCTGGACGATAGGTTAAGCCCGACTCTGCATGTTTTAATTCTCCTGCTACAGCGAGTACTAGAGGGCCCTTACGGTCGTGCGCAGGATCAAACCGAGGGGATTCCTTTAAAAGGGAGTCCTTATCCATTTCTGCCCACGCTTCCTCGGAAGTTTCCGCAAGAGGGGAAAGCTCTACTTCCAGAGGGTATAGCCCCAGGCCTTTTCGATACGTCTCAATCAAGCTCGTATCAATCGAGATAGATCGAGCCACAGGGAATACAGAGACCTTGTCCAGTCCACGGGTGATAGCATGGGAGAGGTACCGAGTAGCAGTGGCAAAAAAGAAATCCCCCCGGAACAGTCGACTGCGCATATCCACCACCACATCTCCAGAAAGGCCTACCCCAAGCATCGAGAAGAAGGACTCAAAGGCACCCGAATCTCTGCCAACGAGAGGATCCACACAACTCACCATTCGTCCCCCATTTAATAGGTAAGATCTAAGGAGCTCCGCCTCTTTCTCCAGTATAGGATCTCGGGGACCGATCCAGAGGATCAGGTCGGCATCCTGTGGAACCTTTGCCGATTCCTCCAATTGTAAAATCCGAAGGTCATAGTTTTCTTCCTCCAACCTCTGCTTCAAAAACGTGAAATCTTTCTCCGGATCCTTCTCCCCATGACCTTTTAGTACATAACAGGTATAGATTCGGGGCTCCACCATCCGTAGCAATCCGGAAGTGAATACTTCCTCTGAATACCCCACAGTCTTTACCCGCATACCCCTCCACTCCCACACCACCGTTCCATTCCGGTCTACCCCGTATGCCTGGACCTGTAGGGGATTCTTCGTGGGTGATACGAACTCGTACTGAAGGGTAGGCAGACTCTTGTGGTACAACCGGATCAATCCTTCAGCCCGAGACCGATCCACATCTTTTTCATCCAGGAACAGTTTAGCAGTGACTGGATCGGAGCCAAATTTCTCGAGGATCTTTATGGTACTTTCCGAAAGACTATAGAGCCGTTTTTTCGTTAAATCGAACTGATAGTATAGGTGGGAAGAAATATCCTGAACCAATAGGAAGCACCCAAGAAGCAAAATGGGGAAAAGGTATTTGGATCCTATTCTCATGCGCGCTGCTCCCGGTAGATCAGATAGTACCCCAGTAGAAAGAAGGCACAGATCACACTGAGGAAATACAGTGTATCATCCGTATCCACCACCCCCAGAAGGAAGGGTCTAAGGCGATGGTAGAAGGAAACTCCAAAGAGAATCCTGGCCAATCGATCCGGCAAATAATCGGCCACCCATCCGATCAGCCAGAAGAAAAGGGAGACAGTCTCGGTCAGGAGAGCAGCCACAAGGTAGTGCTCCGCTAAGGTAGAGAAGAACAATCCCAGGGCCAGGATGGCTCCCCCGCAGAGAGCAATTCCCAGATAGGTACTAAACAAAAGAAGCCATTCCACACCTCCCCAGAGGGAAGTGACGAGGGGATAGATCCCGGAACAGAGCAGCCCCCCTAAAAAAACTGTGAGGGCAGAAAGGTACTTAGCGCCCAGAAGAGCCATCGGACTCCCAGGATACGTTACAAGGAGCGCGTAAGTCCCCTGTCTACGTTCTTCAGCAACTAAACGCATTGTAAGAATCGGAAGAAGCAGTACAAGGAAGAACATCATGTTGGAATACAGGGGAACGAACAGGTGCTGCTGTACGTTAACCACAGTCCCTGCAGGAGCCTGAATGCTCCAGGCAGAGTAGGAAAGGATCCCCTGATAGTAGAACCATCCGGAAAAGAATAGGAAAAGGGCAAAAAACACATACAGGATCCAGGAACTTGAGAGGATGCGAAGTTCTTTTCGATAGAGAGCCCAGAAAAACTGCATGCCTACTGCCCACCTTTTGTTTGTGCAGTCCCGGTATTAGTTGTGGCATCCCTGGTGTTTATTGTGGCATCCTTTGTGAGCTGAGCGAACACTTCTTCCAGGGTCATTGTCTTCTGGCGCAACTCCAGTAAGTCCCAGTTCCTCGCTCCGAGGGCAGGTAGGAACGAGCCCGTAGGATTGAAGCCCGGTACTGCAAACACCATAAGATCCCAGATGAGGGGATCAGGAGAAGGAATAGCTTTTACTTCAAGGATTCCTTCGACTCCACCAACCGCCCGAAGGATCGAATCCTCTGATTCTCCTTCCCTCTTGAGTCGGACCCGCACCTGATAAAGATCCTTCTGGGCAAACCGCTCTTTCAAGCCCTCTACGGTATCCTCTAAAAGGATTTTCCCCTTATGGATGAACAATACCCGTGAACTTAAGAAGGACGCGTCGATCATCAGATGGGTACTGAGAACAATCGCTGCTTTTGTCCTCAAGGCCAGAATCAATTCCCTGAAACACATTGCCTGGGAGGGATCTAAGCCAGAGGTTGGTTCATCCAGAATGAGTACAGAGGGGTCGTTTACGATAGCCTGGGCAATCCCTACCCTTCGTAGGGTTCCTTTGGAGAGAGTCCCCATGCGTCTTTTCCGGAACTCTTCTATGTCACATTGCTGGATCACCTCGTCGACTTTTTCCTTCTGTCTTGCAGGGGGGACTCCCTTTGCAGCTGCTGCAAAACGAAGGTACTCTTCTACAGAGAGTTCTGGATAAAAGGGAGTTTGTTCAGGTAGGTACCCCAGATATTTCTTCGCCTGTACAGGCTCGCTATCCATTCGAAACCCGCTGACCCGGACAGTGCCTATAGAAGGAAGGAGGATCCCGGTAAGGATCCTCATAAGGGTGGATTTCCCGGCCCCATTCGGGCCCAGAAGGGTAAGGACCTCCCCCTTTTCCACTCGAAAACTAACATTGCTCAATACTTCC
>CALKLC010000114.1 GCA_937991975.1 uncultured Spirochaetales bacterium
AGCTTCACATCGAACAGGCTAAACGACTCGAAACCGATGGGATTCCCATCGGTGTAGTATCCAGTATCCGGGGAACAATCCGGCTCCGGGTTCAGGTCTTTGGAGAAGCGAACCATTCAGGGGGTACTCCCATGGGGATCCGGTACCGAAAGGATGCCAACCTGGCCATGGCTTACATGCAGGTGGCCCTCCATGAAGAGTGCACCTACGCGCTGGAGAAGGGGTTCGATATCGTGCAAACCGTAGGGGTCATCAATGCGGATGAGGATTACAACAAGAAGCATCCTCAGGTGTGGGAAAACGCCCTTACCAAAGTGAGCCCTTTTGGGTACTTTACCCTGGATGTACGGAGTAACGACCCGCGATTCTTGCCCACCTATTTGATAACTGCCGAAGAGATCATTCGGAAGAAGGCAGAGCGGTACAACGTGGAGGTTCGAATCGACCGCCTTTTATCCCTCGAACCAGTAGAAAAGCTGGATCCCACTGTGCAAGGGGTGCTGGAAAGTGCCTGCCGGGATTTAAAGATTCCTTACCTGGTAATGCCTAGCGGAGCCCTTCATGATGCAGCAGTACTCGCAGGTGTCCGGAAGAGCAATGGTTCCCCTATCCCTGTAGGGATGCTTTTCATTCCCTGTAAGGACGGGATCAGCCATAACCCGGCTGAGTATGCTTCTCCTCAGGATATTGCGAGGGGAGCGGTGGTGCTGTCAAATGCTCTGTATAGGCTGGCACGGTAACACTAAAACGAGTGATTCTTTGCCAATTCTCGCAAAAGATCATCAAATCTTTTTGTAAAGTTTTCTTTTCGATAGCGTTTGATGAAATCTTCAAAAGCCTTTGCAAATAAACGACTCCGCGGGATACCTAATGACTGTGCGATTTTGTCTGCCTCTTCGTACAATCGATCCGGAAGAGATACAGCAGTCTTCATAATTATTTATCTATCCATGCCCCAATCCGATGATTTCCCGCACTGATGAATAGCCTTCTTCTGCTAAGTAAGTCCGTATCCCCTCGATCGTTCGCTTCATGGCAAAGGGATCGATGAAGTTGTACATTCCCACTGCGACAGCGGAGGCACCTGCCAGGAGAAACTCGATCGCTGCCGTAGGGCCATCCACCCCTCCCATTCCAATAATGGGGATTTTTACAGTTTCGTACGCAGAGTAAACAGCCCAGACTGCCAGAGGACGGATAGCAGGACCGGACAACCCCCCGGTGATGTTTCCCAGCGCGGGACGTTTCTTTTTGATATCGATAGCCATGCCCTTGTAGGTGTTGATCATGGAAAGGGCAGCGGCGCCTGAGGCCTCAGCGGTTCGTGCCATATCGGCAATATCGGTTACCACAGGGGAGAGTTTGGCAACCACCGGCAATTTTACTCGACCCACAACAGTGGAGACCACTCTCTCGAGGGTCTTTTCCTCCGTAGACCAGGGAATCCCTTCACTCAAATTCGGGCAGGATAGGTTCAATTCCAGGAGATCTGCCATTCCCGTAGATTCAATCAGTTCGGAGAGCTCGATCCATTCATCCATCGTTTCCCCCGCGATGCTTACCACTACGGGAGGTCCTAGCCGCCTCAAGATGGGCAGCCTGTCCCGGATAAAGGCCTCTGCCCCATCGCAGGGGATCCCAATCGCATTCAGCATCCCACAGGGAGTTTCCCAGATCCGTGGGGGAGGATTCCCCGGCCGCGGATGGAGGAAGATCGTTTTGTTGATCACCGCGCCCAGTTCCGAAGGTGAGAAGAAATTATCGTGGATCTCGTCTACCTCATACGTACCAGAAGCAGGCATAACAGGGTTGGGGAAACGGACCCCCGCAATATCTACCGATAGATCTACCTGTTGACCAGGGTCTTCTATCCCTGCACCTGCCATTGGCCCTTGAGTTTGTTTTCTCATTTTCATATGCCCTGCAGTTTACCTGCTCATTCCCGTTCACCCTTACTCCACTACCACATCCCGGGAACGGAACACCGGGCCGTCCATGCAGACAAGGGCATACCCATCCTTCCCTTCCTTTTTAACCGCACACCCATGGCAGTCCCCCATTCCGCACCCCATGTTCCCTTCCAGGAACAGATAACCCCTCACCTTACCTGCCAGATCGAGGGCTTTCACATGACGGGCAAACCGATGGGCACCACAGGTATACACGGTATCCACTTTTCCCTCCTCGATAAGTTTATCCAGCAGGTCCGTTCCATTTCCACTGTACCCTTCGGTTCCGTCGTCTGTAGCAATAAAGACATCGGTGGAAAACTGTTCCAGAAGGCTCCTGCACACCAGCCGGGATTTGGTAGATGCGGAAAGTACCGTGTACACGGGTTTTTTCAGTTTGGCGAGGGTCTCTGCCAGAAAGACCACTGCGGCAGCACCGGCACCCCGTACAAGAAGGGCCGTTCCTGCAGAATCGAACTCTGTGATGCTCTTGCCCAGAGGCCCTGTCACGTACAATCCAGAGCCCTTTTTCAAGGTGGATAGGAATCGTGTCCCCTTCCCCTCCACCTTGATGCAGAGCCGGAAGATCCCCTTCAAAGGATCTGCCAGCACGATATCGAAGGGCCGGGGAAGGATCGGATCTCCCGTATGCCATCCCCGCACCATCACGAACTGCCCGGGCCCGGCGGTTTGGGCAATCTGTTCCTCCCGGATCACCAGATGCATATACCCCTTGGGGCTTTCTTTTCGGGAAACCAGAATCGCCTTTCGATAGACCGGGGCAGCCATAAAAATTTCAACTCTTTGAATCGATCCGATTACGGATTTGGGTACATGACCTTCGCGCTGGCCGCAGCCTCGGGCCACACGGTCTGGATTACCCCTTTCTGGATCTGGAAGGTAACAGCCCCTCCTGCCATGTTCTGTCCTGTGGCGTCCCACTTTGTGGGTCCCCAGAAGGTCACGCCGTCGTAGGACTGGAGGGCTGCTCGCACCTTATCTGTTTCGATCGACCCAGCCTTCTCGATAGCTAGCTGTAGAAGGTATCCACCCTGGGAAGCAGCAGCAGCCTGGTAGGCGATTCCTTCCCCATATTTCGTCGTATACGCTTTCGTGTAATCCTGAGCGCTGCCAAAGAAGGGATCCGAGTACTTCATCTGCGGCATCCACCAGGCTACCCCATAGATGTAGTCCGAATCGGCACCCAATGCATCCCGGAAATCCTTCAGCTCAGGCCCGGTAGTGAATCCGATGGCTTTCAGGTATACCTTCTGCTCCTTCAATTGCCGCACGGTGAGGATCGCTTCTTCCAGATACCCGGAGCCAAGGAGAGCTTCGGCGCCCGAGTTCTTGATTTTCAGGATCGTTGAGGAAAGGTCCTTCACCCCTTTGGGATACACTTCGTAGTACGCTACTTCGAATCCCTTGCTCTTCGCGTACTCCTGGGCTCCTTCGGCTACAGACACTGGAAAATTGTCGTTGGGAGCTATAATGGCCAGCTTCTTTGGGGCCGGCTTCTGGGCTGCCAGCATATCGATGAAGCTGTAGAAAATCTTCCGCCCGGGAGGCAATACAGAAAATACGTTCTTGTACCCTCTCCCATAGATATTGGAAGCGTTCGCCAACGTAGCAATTGTAATGATGTTATACTTTTCGCCGATCGCTGTAGTGGCAAAGGTAGGACCGCTTCCATAGGGGCCGAGGAGGAAGTTCACTTTGTCCTCGGTGATGAGTTTTTCCGTCAACTTCGCGGAAGTTTGGTTGTCCGACTGATCATCGTAATAGATGATCTCTACCTTCATCTTCTTGCCACCCACATTGATCCCGCCTGCCGCGTTCACCTTTTCCTTCCACAGTTCATAGCCGTTCTTCATCATGTTCCCGAAACGGGCCAGGTTGCCTGTCAATGCGAGGGAAGCTCCGATCTTGATTACCTCTGGACCTTTGGCGGCTTCTTTCCCGCCCGCTCCGAACAATAGTCCGCTTCCGGCGAGTAAAAGGGCAAGAACGAACACAATACCCTTCTTCCAACGTTTCATACTGTTCCTCCTCTGTGTAAGTTTTCTTTATCCGGGGCCAGGCCCCGGTCGAGTTACAATCCCAAATACGCTTTCTGGATCTCTGGATTTGCCAGAAGTTCCTTCGAATTCCCCGAAAGGGCCACCTTCCCATGGACGAACACGTATCCCTTCTGCGCCAGGCTCAGCGCTACCTGTACATCCTGATCTACCAGTACGATGGTAATACCGCGAGTGCGATGGATCTCTTCCAGAACCTTCACCAAGGTATCGACTACCACGGGAGCCAGTCCCAGGGAGAGTTCATCCAGCAGGAGCACCTTAGGGGCAGCCATGAGTCCCCGACCCACGGCACACATCTGGGCTTCCCCGCCCGAAAGGGTTCCGGCCAGCTGTTTTCGCCGTTCCTTCAATCGAGGAAGAATGGAGTACACCCATTCCAGATCCTCTTTCACCTTCTTCTTATCCTTCCGGGTATAGGCTCCCATGAGAAGGTTCTCTTCCACCGTGAGTCCACTGTACAGTTGCCGCCCTTCGGGAACCATCACGATGCCCATCTGCACTCGTTTCGGCTGGGGAACATCCTGGATCTCCTGTCCCTCGTACCGTATGGTTCCCCTGAAGGGCTTGAGGGCTCCAGCGACAGTCCGCATAAAGGTTGTCTTTCCCACCCCATTGGAACCAATCAAAGCCGTGATACTCCCCTTTTCGATCTCAAAGTTTACATCCCAGAGGATCTGTACATCCCCATACCCCGCGTGTAACCCTTCAACCTGCAACATGTGCGCTCCCTTTCATTTTCGCATACCGTTCCCCCAGGTAGGCGGAAATCACCCGTTCATCCCGGCTGATCTGTTCCGGGGATCCCTCCGCGATCTTTTCTCCGTGATGCAACACCATGATCCTGTGGGACACTCCCATAATAGCCTTCATCACATGCTCTATGATAAGGATGGTTCGTCCCTCCCCATTCAACTCCCGGATCAGCTCCATGATGGACTCCACTTCTGCCGTGTTGAGACCTGCCATCACCTCGTCCAGGAGGAGCAGTTCCGGATCCATAGCCAGAGCCCGGGCCAGTTCCAGCCTCTTACGCTCCGAAATATTGAGGTTCTCTACCCGCAGGTCAGCCTTGCCCTCCAGTCCTACCCGGGAAAGCACATGCCTCGTTTTTTCCCGGGCCTCCCGTGCATCCTTCATCCTGTCCTTTCCGAAGAGGGCACCGATAGATACGTTTTCCAGTACAGTCATCCCTGGAAAGGGCTTGACGATCTGGAAGGTCCTGGAAATTCCCCGCTCCGCAATCTGGAAGGGTTTCAAACCCGAGATTCGTTCTCCCTTGAAAAAGATCT
The DNA here is from genome assembly GCA_937991975.1 of uncultured Spirochaetales bacterium. GTDB lineage: Bacteria > Spirochaetota > Spirochaetia > DTKZ01 > DTKZ01 > DTKZ01. Next base: position 5,320 of record CALKLC010000114.1, read on the forward strand.
CTCCCTCGGTCAGGGGCAGAGTTCCATTAATGAGGGAAAGGAGGGTAGTCTTCCCTGCTCCGTTGGGTCCTATGATTCCGAGGATTTCACCCTGCTTTACCTCGAAATCCACCTGCCAGACTGCCCGTAACGCTCCAAAACACTTAGTAACTTTTTTGCCGGCCAGGATGATCTCAGACATCGCGACCCTCCTTCCGCCTAGATGTCCAGGCTTCATCCGGTTTATTAGGGGAACCGCCTCCTGCCGCGCCTGCTGTGGCAGGAACGCGTCGCGTTAACAGAGTTTTCCAGTCCAGATGGAGAACTCCCCGTGGCATGAAGAGCACTGCCAGAATGATGATGGTCCCCAGGATCCCGAGGTGGAGGTTGATGAATTTGGACCACACCAACTCCGACACTGTTTCCAGGATCACCGCGCCCACTACAGGACCGAATACCGTTCCCATTCCGCCGATCAGGATAATGACGAACATGTTTACCACCCACATCACGTTGAATACGGTGGGTGGATCGATGTAACTGAACCAGTAGGCATACACGGACCCGATGAGGCCGGTAAACAGGGCACTTAAGGACCAGGAAATGATTTTATACCGGGTGGTATCGATTCCCATCACGTTCGCGGCTTCCTCATCCGCCCGGATGGCCTTGAATGCGTATCCCAGGCGGTTCTTGTCGAGTTTGGAAACAAAGGCCACCACCAGAATCACCATCCCCAGCATGGCGAAGTAGAAGAAGGTATTCACCACAAACGGTTTTCCCGGAAAAGCGGGGACCGTGATTCCCTGACTCCCCCCTGTAAGGCCTGTCCACAGATCCACGATCTGTCGGAAGGCTTCCATCGCTCCCAGGCTACCAAGGGCGAAGTAATGCCCCCGTAACCGAAGGAGAAGCAGCCCCAATACAATCGCCAGAAGCACGGCCATTACCCCGGAGGCAGGAAAGGCAACTACGAAAGGCAAGTGGGCTTTAGTCATCAGGATCGCGGTGGTATACGCTCCCAACCCAAAGAAAATCATGTTCCCGAAGGCCGCGTATCCAGTGAATCCGGAAATAATGTTCAGCGCCGATGCGAGGGCTGCGAACATGAAAATTTGGGTCAAAAGCCTAACCCAGAATCCTGTCACGAGAAAGGGAAAACTCACCAAAAGCAACGCTCCGATTCCAGCCCATACGAACGTACTCTTCCTGTAGGTATTCTGCATGATGCGCCCCTAATAGAACCGTTTCCCCAGCAAGCCCTGGGGCCGTAACACCAACACAAGCACCAGTACGGCGAACCCAAGAAAATCCTGTATTGCAGAGGGGAAAATGGCTGTACCTATGGTTTCCACCAGCCCGAGGGTTAGCCCCCCCACGAGAGCTCCCACCGTACTCCCCAATCCTCCCAGAATGGAGATGACGAACGCTTTTCCCACCAGCGCGCCGCCCGTAAAGGGGTTGATACTCATGATGGGAGAAATCAACGCGCCCGCAGCAGCGGCCAGCGCGGCACTGACGGCATATGTGATTGCATAGATTTTATCTACATCCACCCCTACTGTCCTGGCACCTTCAAAGTTCAGGGCAGTGGCGTTGATGGCGATTCCCACCTTCGTTTTCCGCATGAAGAGGTAGAAGAGGAAGGTTACCAGAACCGCAACGCCGAAAATCCCGAACCGGACAAGAGGGATAACGAGACCTCCGAGTTCCAGCCCTGCCGATGAATAGGGCAGTTTCACGCTCTTGTAGTCCGCTGTCCAGATGAGGAGGCAGAGGTTGGCGATCAGGATCTGCAGCCCAAATGTAAAAGTGAGGGTGACGAAGGATGGACCTCGCACCACCCGGTTGATCAGGAAGTATTGAACGCCGTACGCGAGAAGGAAAAGCGCAGCCATCACGAGTGGGATCGAGAGAAATGGATCAATCCGGTACGCCGCGTATAGGGTGAAGGAAAGGTAGGCTCCGATCATGATGAAGGATCCATGGGCCAGGTTCACGATGTTCATCACACCCCAGACAAGGGAAAACCCGATCCCGATCATGGCATACACTGAGCCAAAGAGAATGCCGTTGACGATTGCCTGTAGAATCATGCCTTTCAAATTAGCACAGTTCACGGACAAGAGGCAAGAAAGAAATTAGAAGATCTTTGGTGTGTAAAAAGAGAGGGTACCTCCCTGGGATTAAGGGGTTAGGAAATGGTGCCGCGGGGTGCGCAGGAGAAGAAAACGACGATGTCAAGACACGGGGTATTCAAACATCCAGCGAAGCTAAAGACTTAGCGAATATGATTAACAATTCCTGCAATACTGTCCGAGACAGCCTTCCCGGCGAGTATTACCAAAGCTACACGAAAACTTTCACGAATCAGGAGTATAGCAACAACAAGGGAGGAAAAGCGATCGTAACCGGGACGAAAGAACGTATTTATTCTTCGTCTTCTAGTCTTGTTTCGAATTCGCTGGATATAGATCTCACTATTCAATTTCAAGAGTGGATATACGCGGATAGTCCCTCTAGTTACCAAAAATTTACCGGGACAATAAATTTCTCATACGATTCCTACAATAGAACCACCTCTTCCAGCTATTATTCAAGCATGAGCAAATCCATCAAGGGAAGTGGCTTAAGGGCCGAATACCGATATCTTTCCGAATATCATATCCTTGACACCATAGCAATCGATGTCAGGGATAAAAATGATAACGATTTATTGGTTACCGGCAGTGTAACCGCATCATCGGGGAGTATATACCCTTTCTGATTCAGGTAGATATTCGTATCTATTGCTTCGAGTATGATGGCAGTTTTCGTTTTTTCCCTTTTTTTCGCGATTCGCTTCAGCATCTTTTTATGAAAATATTCAAGCTTCATACGTTTCCACCACAGTCACCCACTCTTTTTTCCCCTTAAAGATCCGCACTCCAGGAAATTGCTGGCGGAACCGGAAAAGTTCGATATGCCGTTCTTTCTGAGGCGGAGGAACAGGGAACCGTAATTCTTTTCGTTTCCCACCTGGGGCACGGCGGTCTGGATCGTCTAAAGGCATGGAAGCGAAAGTATCTATCATCTCTTCCCAGGAAGGGACATCGGCAATTTCCCCCGTATCCACATCGTAACTTACCATTGTCATAAGCACTTCCACCCGCCGCGCATCGAACCGGATGAACTCAAGGGACTGCTCTGTTCGGAAAACCCGCTGGTACCAACAGCGGTACGAAGGGTACTCCTTACAGGTCCAGGGTTGTTCGGGGGTACCATGCACGACGCATAGCCCCGTATGTATGTCGAGGTTCCGGCAGGGCCGCTGGTAGAAAAGCATCCATGTCCCGTCGTCTTTAAGCCCAACTTCAAACCACCGGTGCCGGAGGTACATCTGGAGGGTTTCGAGGTCTGCCCGTGTCTTTACCTTGATCCGCTCCAGGGGAAGGCGCTTACAGCAGGGCGTTTCCACACAGGCGAGGCAAGGATTGTTGGAGAAGGGCTCGGAGGAGTAGGAGGTGGAAGATGAAGTGGCAGATGAAGCGGCACTGTCCCTTTCGCAGGCGTTGGCCTCTGAGCAGGTCTTGGCTTCACGGCGGGCTGTAGCATACCCGCCAGTACCACGGGCGCACGCAACTATTCCCCACTTGCGGCCGTCGGCTTCCAGACCGTCGGGATCGTTATTCTGGGGCAGCGGGGAAATAAATCGTAGCGGCCCAGCATGCGGGGGGAGACCGTCGGGATCGCTGTTCGGGGGCAACGGGGAGGGATGGGGAAAAGAGGTAGGAGAGAAAGAGGTGGTCATAAGTTTCTGAGAATCCCCGGCCATAAGTAGCCCCCTGGTCTAGGACTCCTTTTTCCTCCGCACCCAGTACCCGCCGTTTTCGAAGATCACATCGATGTAGTCCCGTTTGGCCGCGGAAAGGATGAAGTCCTTCAACCGCTTGTAGCCCAGAGTCGTCCAATCCACATTCCGGTCAGACAGCCGGGTGCTGATGGAAGCGAGGGAGTGGGTATCCTTCCCCTTCTCCCGGGTGAGGGAATCCAGGACGTCCATAAGCGTTTCAAAGGCCAGGGTAAGGGGAGTCTTCTGTTCCAGAAGGGCTTTCGGTTTTGTCTGTAGATAGATGGCCTGATCTTCTTCCTTTAAATCGACCACTCCCCGATCCCGGGCCGCATACACAAAATCGTTCCACGATTTGAACCCAAAGGTTTTCTCGTCGAAGGAAGGGTTCAGCATCTTGAGCCGCACCTTCACAGCCCCCATTCCCGGCTTCTTCTTCTGTTTTTCCATCGTTTCCACTGCTTCTGCCAGGAGCCGGAACGCGAGATCGACAGGCGGCCTTCGATCCTCTTGTACAGCTCCCCTGCCCGTCCCAGAGATGTTCCCCTGGCCTTCTGACCGGAGAGTTACTGTTGGTTCTCCGGTTTCTCCGCCCTCTCCTGATTCTACCGCTTCTCCTATTTGGCCTTCTACTATTACGCCCGCGACCCTGCTAGCAAGACCAACCCTTTGCCCCGATTCACGTGACTTTCTCCTTGTGCGTTGAATTCGCCTTTCTTCCGCCGCATCGGCCGCCTCTTCTGCCGCCTCACCTGGAATAATCTCCCGGTAGTCCTTGAAAGAATCGGCTAATGAAAGGAGCTCTTCACTGGCATTACTGGAGTTACAGATAATATGCACGCTCTTTCCGTTCCTGCGTAGAGTGTAAAGGAGGGGCCTGAAATCCGCATCCCCCGTAATCAGCACTATTTTCGTGATATGGGGATACTGGTAGATCAGTTCCACCGCGTTGGTGATGAGGGAAATATCGGCACTGTTCTTCCGGGCTACAGGGATATGGATCAGTTCGAACCCGTTCTCTGACAGTTGCCGGGACAGCCTCCCCAGGTACCCCTTGGTCCAATCGCCATACACCCGGCAAACCGTGAGCTTTCCCAGATGCTCCGTGTATTCCTTCAACCCTTCGAGGAACTGGGAGTTCGCGCTGGGAGTCACGTTTTCGATGTCCCAGAGAATGGCCACTTTATCTTCCATATGTAGTAATTATATAGCATGATTTAGGCAGGCCTGGAAACAGGGGGCTTCTGTGTATCCAGGGATGAGACCTATTGCAGGATCATTCGTAGGGATTCAGCTTGACAATTGTAAACATGTCATACATATTGTATAACATGAGAGTAGTAAATATTAGGGATTTTCAGCATCACCTGGCCGATTATATGGATCAGGTGGAGGCTGGTGAAACGATAGAGATACGTCGTAGGCGAAAAGTCATAGCCCGCATAGTGCCCTGTGTCGAAAATCTCCCGGCCGAGTCCTGGCCTGATCTTGTTTCGCGGCTTTCAAGCCTTTATCCCGATGGGCCTGTGGAGCCCGCGGCTTCTGATATCCTCTATCAAGCACGGGGGGACTGATGGGGCCGTATGTGGATTCCGGGATCCTTATAAAACTGTATGTCCGGGAGCGTAATTCAGAAGACGCTATCCAGGTTCTTAGAGAAATATCCCGCATTTATCTAAATCAACTCCAGGAGCTCGAGATTCGCAATACGTTCCGCATCCTGGAGGGCCGGGGTGTGATAACCCCGTTCCAGGGATCGGCTGCGGAGCACCTTCTGGATGAGGATATCATAAGCCGCCGGCTACAACGAACACCAATCGATTGGGGCATGGTCTTCTCGGAAGCCCAGAATCTCTCAAAGCTTTATGCCATCGGAACGTTGGCCCGATCCCTGGACATCCTCCATGTAGCCGCCGCTCTTGTGAGCGGACTTAAGCATTTTATAACGGGTGATAGACGTCAACTGGCTATCGCTATGAACTGCGGCCTCAAGGTGCAACTGATAGAGTGAACATCAAATTAATCCATACCTATACCCGTAGGGACCCAAAAGGCCCTCTAACCCTTCCGGTCTCGTAAACCGGATTTGATCAGCTTTGTCTTCGTAGAGGCCTGTTTCCAGGTTCGGTCCCCGTAAGGATCGAAAGCCGATAGGGGGTACTGCCGAGCCGCGGATAGACCTTGCACGGGGCGCATGAACACCCACCTCCCGCTTTTGTGTTGTTTCTGGTTCGGTTACAGGCTTTTCACCCATCCCGCCTGTTTCAGAGCCAGGGCCCAGTGCAGAAGACAATCTGACTGACGAATAATCCTCTTCCCCTGCGGGCTCCTGTCCTCCTACGGGTCTCTTTTCCGATGCGGGCCCTTCTCCTGATTCGGGCCCCTCTCCCGATAAGGACACCATGGCCGATTCGGGCTGCTCTCCTCTTGTGGGGACCTCTCCTGATACGGCCCCCTCTGCAGATTCGGGCCCTTCTCCAACTACGGCCTCCTGAAAAAGGGTCTCCATCCGAGGAGCATACTGCAGGAACTGTTCCACCGTTTCCAGAACCAGGTCTTCGATCCTTTTGCAATAAGGTTCTCCTGTCACGGGATGCCGGTATTCCAGAAATCCGTCGAAAGCTTCTGTGTACCTGTGGAATCGCTGCTGATAGAAAGAAGCTTCGAAAAAGCTGAGCTCTGGATTGAGTACTTTCAGGAGGCGGGCCCCCTGGCAGGCAAAGGACGACCAGAACCAGCTCTGGATCCGTTCAAACCGCTTCAGACACACACGGAGGGCTTCCCTGGAGTACCTTCCCCCCAGAAAACTCACCACCCCTAAGAGATGAAGAAACGCATCCCGTGAGAGTTCCCCCTTCTCTTCCATCCCGCGGGTCAGTTCACCCAGCGTTCTCGGCACCCCCCTTTCTTTCCCCCACCGCTTCCACACGAAAAGATCCAGAACCGATTCGAACAGATGGTGCTCGTACTGAGGCCTTCCCTCCCCTTTCCCTACCGTGTACAGAACTAGCGGGTGGAAGACCGAATCCGTTACCACATGCACAAGGTACCCAAGAAGGAAAGATCCAACCGGCACCCCAA
>CALKLC010000115.1 GCA_937991975.1 uncultured Spirochaetales bacterium
GGATTCTCCACTACCTGAAGACAGAAGGGTTCTCATCGATTACTGCCCTGCCACGGATTTCTACAGGCGAACAAAGGGACATGTGTTCAACCATATTCACCCAAGCTGCTGGTCCAACAGAAGCCGAATCGAGACCCCGCCTTTCTGACAGGGCCCCTTCCTCTTCGCCGTCTGCCTCTTCATCCTCCCTTTTTACACAGCTCGCCTCACCGGCTCCAGCTTCTTCCCCCCCCTCTCAAGTTATTTTCTTTTCAGGGCGGACTACAGTGGCGGGTAGGGTCACTGTGCCCATCTTTCAAGTAAGAAAAGAAGGGATTTCAGCAAAAACGTTGTTTGTGGAACTCGAACGTGATAAGAAAGAAGCCTCGCCATCGCCCGGCCAGTTCTATATGCTGACGGATTACCAGGGGGGAGAAAAACCCATATCGGTTTCCGATGCAGAACTTACAGAACCAGGAACAATACGGATAAGTTTCACCATCAAAACGGCAGGGCCTTTTACCCGGAGGTTCCAGGAAAAGGATAGGGGAGACCTCATTTCCCTTCGGGGACCCTATGGGAATCCTTTTACCATACGCACGGGTCGTCTTCTCCTGGTCGGAGGCGGATGTGGAACCGCCCCCCTCCATTTCCTCACCCGAACTCTTGTAAAAGCGGGAGCCGAAGTAACGGTGGTAAACGGTGCCCGAACAGCAGGAGAACTCCTATTTTCCGATCGGTTTGCCTCCCTCCCGGTCCGGTCTATGGAGGTGCTGGAAGACCGGGATGGAGGAAAGACTGTGGTCGATGCCGTGCGGGAACTGCTAGCTCAAGAGACGTTCGATTTCGTCTATGCGGCAGGGCCGGAAATGATGCTGGTGAACCTGCGTCCCTTGCTAGGTGGGATAGATTACGAGTTTCTCATGGAACGGTACATGAAGTGCGGGGTAGGAATCTGCGGAAGTTGTACCTGTGATCCTGTTGGAATTCGCCTCTGTGTGGAAGGGCCTGTATTGCCCCGGACCCTGGTAGAGCAGTTAACGGAGTTCGGGCTGTACAAGCGGGATGCTTCCGGGAAAAAGGTACCCTTTCGTACAGGGTTTAGCTCCTGTGTTCATGATACTCCTTGATCCGGTTGAAGGATTCGTTCAGTTTTTTCGTCACTTCGGTGGCAGATCGGTACTTTTCCGGGTCTTGAGCAAAACGATCCGGGTGGTATTTCCGAAGTAGGCTCTTATACTGTTTTTTCACTGTCTCGAAATCACTCTTGAATGCAACTTCCAGGTTTTCGTAATCCTGCCGAAGATGTTCCTGAGGATCTCTCCGTGAAGGTTCGAATTTCTCGGGGCGGGTATAGGTACGATACGTCTTAGACGAACGATCCTTTTGCGCATATCCCCGGAGGGGTTCGGCACGGGGCTTCCTGTACAAGGGTTCTTGAGGATGAAGGAGGAACTGATTCAGTTCCTCCCACGCTTCTTCGAAATCTCTACCGTACAGAAAGTCTTCATTCCAGTGTAGGTACGATCGAAGAATGTCCCCCAGTCTTCCGAACATACTCTTTTCGCTCTTCTACTCCCTGTTTCGTCCAAACAACCGAAGGAAAAAGAGGAACAGATTGATGAAATCGAGGTACAGCTTCAATGCACCCATGATGGAAATCCGGATAAAGATCGATTCATCCGCCGTGTAGGCCGCCTGTCGATTCCATCCTTTGATGATTTGCGTATCATAAGCGGTGAGTCCCACGAACAACAGGACCCCTACGATAGAAATCATCCATTCCATTCCGGAGCTGCGGAGAAAGATGTTTACCACAGAAGCAATGACGAGCCCCAGAAGTCCCATCATCAGATAGTTGCCTATTCCGGAAAGGTCCCGCTTCGTGGTAACAGCGTAGAAACTCATGGCTCCAAAGGTGCCGGCAGTGATGAAAAAGGCAGACGCAATACTCGTGCCTGTATACGCTAAGAACACCAGAGAAAGGGAAACACCGTTGAGAGCCGCGTACGTGGCAAAGGCAATGGTAGCTGCACCGGCGCTCATCGCCTGTATTCGTGCGGAAAGGTACATTACCAACCCCACTTCTGCAAGGATGACTCCGAAGAATAGAAGGGGATTCGAGGCTAATCCGATCACAAGCCGTGGGTTCGATGCAATCCCGAGGGCCACCACTCCGGTTAGAGCCAATCCGAGGCTCATCCACAGGTACACATTCCGTAGGATGCTTCGTTCCCGTGCAACAGCAGCCTCTATTGCATGATTCGTTTCGAACATCGAGTTCCTCCCAGTGCATTTAGAAAGTTTCAGTGGATGGGGACATGCCCATCCTACTTGATCAATATACAAAAAAATCGATTTTTCACCAAGTATTCCTGTTACCTTAGGAAAACTCTATTGTTTTAAATTATAGAAACTCTATATTGTGAAAGACATGGGGTGGCTCCTAGAGGTTTCCTCCTCCTTTACTCTAGGAGAACTTTTGGTGGAGGTTCTTGCACGACGGTACAGGTGCAAGAACCTCTTTTTTTATTTTGAAGATTCTCCTTTGATGCATTACACTTTCTAGTAGGAGGTGCATATGGAGGAAGATTACGGACTAGCCATCATTTCTTCTCCTGAAGAAGCAGCGGAAACCCTGGCTCGCGCGTTGGTCGAGAACCATGCGGCTGCCTGTGTGCAGATCCTTAAGGATGCCAGCACCCTCTACTGGTGGAAAGGGCAGGTACACTTCGATACAGAATGCATTCTACTGGTGAAAACTCTCGCATCCCGATTGGACAAGATCAAGCTCCTGTTGAAGGAAATCCATCCCTACGAAGTGCCGGAACTGGTCTTTCTCAGAATCACAGGCGGTTCGGAACGGTATTTGGAGTGGTTACGGGATACCGTTCATCATGGCGACGATACGGTTCCCACCCTATGAACGGCGGTTGTTGGCTCTAATGAACTCTTCGCTTAGAACAATATAGTCCTTCGTTTTTGTACTTGTAGGCGCGTAGGAGACCGTTTCATCCTTCAATAGGCGGAAAATCACCGAGTCGATGTCCGACATAGCAATACCAAGGCGGGTATTGAGCCATTCCTTCAACCCCTCGATGGGAATCTTCAACCCTCCTGTATAGATTTTCTCGCCGAACTTTAAGGCATAGTCCGTCATTCCGCGATGCACCCGTTCCCGTAACCCGAGTTCCACCAGTTCCGAAATTTGCATATTGGAGGCGCGGATCCGCTGGGAAAGCACCTGGATGATCTTCCACGCGAACTGTCCATTGGTCTTTACGATGTTCTCGAATTGAGCTTCATCTACCACGATCAGTTTGGTAGGCTTGATGGCGATAGCGGTCGCGGAACGGGGACTTCCGTCCACGAGGGCCATTTCGCCGAAAAAATCATGGGGAGTGTCCACACATTTCAAGAGTTTTTCCCCTTTTTCTACCTTCATCCTCAGTTCCACGGCACCCGAAACGAGGATATACATCCTATTGCCCGGTTCCCCCTCTCGAAATATAACGTCCCCTTCATTGTAAAAGGCAACGTTGAGCCCGTGTGTGTCGATTCCCATCCTGCACCCTCCTTTAGAGAGGAATCAGAATCCCAATAGTTTCGGGAAGAAGAGACTGAGTTCGGGTACGTACGCAACGATGAATAGAACGATCACCTCTACGATGATAAATGGAAAGATTGCTTTACTGAGTTCAGACAGCTTCAGTCCTGAAATGCTGCAGGCTACGAAAAGGCAGGCACCCACAGGTGGGGTCATCAAGGCAATGTTGAGAGAAAGAACCATGATGATCCCAAAATGAATAGGAGCATACCCAAGACTTACCGCAATGGGATGCAGGATCGGGCCCAGGATGATGAGGGCTGCGGCAATATCCATGAACAATCCTACGATCAACATGAGAATTAGTATCATCAGGAGCACCAGTTTGGGCTCATGGGTAATGGAGAGCATCAGCTGGGCAATTTTCTGGGGGACCTGGGCAAAGGAAAGGATCCAGCTCAGAATGGAGGCTGTCCCAATGATGAGGAACACCACTCCTGTTATACGGGCTGTTTTGATGAGCATTTCAGGGATATCCCGGATGGAGAGACTTTTCAGAACGAAGAACCCTATGATCACGGCGTATCCTACGGCTACCGCGGCCGCTTCCGTGGGGGTAAAGATTCCCGATAGGATTCCCCCCAGAATGATCACTGGCATGAGAAGGGGAATGAGGGCATCCTTGAACCCGAAGAGAATCTCTTTTAGGGTACTCCGTCGGGATTTGGGATATCCACGTTTAGCGGCAATGATCCCGGAAATGACCATTAAAAATGCTGCTAAGAGGAGTCCGGGTACGAACCCTGCCGCGAAGAGTCCCGCAATAGAAACGTTCATGAGGGACCCATAGATTACCATCATATTGGAAGGGGGAATGGTAGGGCCGATGATGGATGAGGCTGCTGTGACAGCTGCAGAAAAGTCAAGATCGTACCCATCCTTTTCCATGGCAGGAATCAGCATGGTACCAATGGCTGCTGTATCCGATACAGCGGCACCGGTCATACCGGCAAAGAATACACTGGCCAGAATGTTAGCATGAGCAAGCCCGCCCCGCAGGTGCCCCACGAGGATATTGGCGAAGCGAACCAGCCGTTCCGTGATCCCCGTACGGTTCATGATTTCCCCTGCCAGGATAAAGAAAGGCATGGCCAGAAGGGTGAACATGTCCAGACCGGAGAAGTACTGGAGGGGTGCCATGGAGAGGAGGGAAGTGTTGAGGGAACTGAGGTACAAACCAACGATCCCGGCAATTCCGAGGGTAAACCCAATGGGAACTCCCAGTACGAGGAGAGTGAAAAATACGACAGTAACGGCGACGATCATGGTATACCCCTAAATATCCACGTGGGTTTTTTCTTCGAATTGTACCCCCTTCCCTGAAAAGGAGATCATAATTTTGATCGAAAGTTGTACCAGAGCAAGGAGCATGGACACAGGGATCGAGAGAGTTGGAAGGGTCATCGTAATCGGTAGGGATTGGGCAATCTGCAGTTTCCCCTGCTGTACCATGGGTATCGAAAAGTAGAGAAGAACAAGGAGGAAGCCAAACACCAGTAGATCAATCCCGAGAGATAATAGGAATGCAGGAACCCGGCCTTTGATGCGGTCTGGCACGAAGGTAAGACCAATATGTTCTCCCCGATAGATCCCTACTGAGATGGCCAGTGAGGCCGTCCAGATCATCAAGTACCGGGATAGTTCCTCTGTCCACCCAAGGGGACTCAGAAAAACATACCGAAAAATGACCCCGACGAGAACCGTCAGGGTCATAATTCCGAGGAGTATCCCACAGGCATACTCGGTTAGGCGGTTAAGTACCGCTGCTGCACGCTGTATTCCATTGATATGCATAGGGAACTGTAACCGTAGTTATTCCCGTTCTGCCTGCTCAATGGCTGCCAGGAACCGTTCCACCCACTGGGCACCTTCTTTGCCATACTGCTTTTCAATGAAAGCTTTAGCAGCAGGAATCGTCCTGTCACGGAAAGATTTCATCTCGGCTGGTGTGGGTGTGTATACCTGCATCTTGGAAAGAAGGACAGGCAACCCCTTTTCCGTGGAATCGATGATGCGGCTCAAGCCTCGGCCTGCCAGAAGCGCTTCCTTTGCCGCATTGGATACTACCTTTTGCAGATCCGCAGGGAGGTTCTGGTAGAAGGTATCACTCATTACCCATACGTAGGGAGCGTAAAGGTGGTTCGTCAGGGTTGCGAACTTTTGTACTTCGTAGAACTTTGCCATGTTGATGATAGAGATGGGATTCATCTGTCCGTCCACTACACCTGTCTGGAGGGATGTGTACACCTCTGCCCAGGCAATGGCAGTGGGTGAACCGCCGAGGGACTTAATGATTTCCTGGTGCAGGGGAACGGTCATGGTTCGGATTTTGAGGCCCCTCATGTCGTCCGGATTTTTGATCGGACGTTTCGAATTGGTAAAAATGAAGAATCCTCCCGATTCTCCAAAACCGAGAACCCGCAATTTCGTTTTCTGCCTGATATCTTCGGCCATGGCTTTGCCAAACTCGCCGTCGTACACCTTGTACCCCACCGAATAGCTTGAGAAGGCAAAGGGAAGGTTCGTTACATCGATCAAGGGATAGAAAGTAGACATCCCGCCTGTAGAGGCAATGTAGCTCTGTACGATGTTCTGCTGCACCTGGACCATCGTTTCCCGTTCTTTCCCCAGTACTCCACTGTCGTAGATCTGCACTTCGATTCGACCGTTGGAGTTGGCTTCCACCGCGGACTTGAATACTGCCGCAATCGCCGCAGAGGGGATTTCGAAGGGTTGTTGAGCATTCAGATGGGCGAGTTTGAGAATGATCTTACTCTGTGCAGAGAGACTCAGTGTAAGGGATACAAGAAGCACAAGTACGAGAAGGCTTAACTTTTTCATGGGCTACTCCTTTTTAAAGAAATACTTTTGCCACGCACCGCGTAGTGCTTCTATTATGGGAATAGAATGATCTTTTTGTCCATGCCCTTTCTGAAGATGTTTACCGCACCGCTTTGCCTAACCCTTCATCCAGCGCTTCGATGATATCATCCGGATGTTCCAGGCCGATGGAAAGGCGTACCAGGTCAGGACTTAAACCGCCCGCAATTTGTTGATCAGGGGATAGCTGGCTGTGACTCGTGGAAGCCGGATGCAGGATAAGGCTCTTCGCATCCCCCACATTCGCTAGATGGGAAAATAGGGGTATCGAATCAATCAGCCGAACCGCGGCATCATATCCACCCTTTGGCCCGAACACGACCATCCCACCGAACCCGGCTTTCAGGTACTTTTGGGCGACCTCGTGGGAAGGATCATCGGGTAAACCTGGATACCGAACCCAGGCAACTCGCTTATCTTTTTTCAGGAACTCGGCGACTTTCAAGGCGTTGGAACAATGCCGTTCCATCCGAAGGGGTAGGGTTTCTATGCCTTGCAGGAAGATCCAGGCATTATCCGGAGAGATGCAGGCCCCCAGGTTCCGGAGGGGAACGGTTCGCATCCGAAGAATGTAGGCCAGTTTCCCTTGGTCTCCCAGATCCCTGGCCCAGCGCAAACCATGATAATTGGGGTCAGGTTCATTGAACAGGTCGAACCTTGGGTTTGACCAATCAAAAGAGGCTCCATCCACCACGATTCCTCCTATGGCTGACCCGTGTCCCCCCAGCCATTTGGTTAGGGAATGCACCACCACATCGGCTCCAACCTCGATAGGTCTTAAAAGATAGGGGGTAGTGAAGGTTGAGTCCACGATAAGAGGTAAATGGTTTTCGTGAGCAAGTTCTGCATAGGTCTTCACATCCGCCACATCCAGCACAGGATTGCCTATGGTTTCGATGTATACAGCCCGCGTTCGATGATTGATGGCTCTTTTTAAAGCCTCGAAATCATTGTTGGGAACGAACCGTACTGTAATACCGAATTGGGGAAGAATCGCATCGAACATGGTATAGGTCCCCCCGTAGAGGTTGTTGGCCGAAACGATTTCATCCCCTGCCTTTGCCAGCGTTATGATGGAGTAGAACACTGCAGAGGTGCCGGAAGAAAGAGCCAATCCCGCAGCGCCTCCTTCCAGGGCAGCTACCCGTTGCTCCAGTATATCCTGCGTGGGATTCATGATCCGAGTATAGATATTGCCCGGCTCCTTCAGAGCGAAGAGACTGGCAGCGTGTTCAGTACTCTTGAATACGTAAGAACTTGTGCGGTACACAGGAATCCCTCTGCTAAGGGTAGCTGGATCCGGATTCTGTCCTGCATGAAGAGCCAGCGTTTCGAAGCGATACTTCCTCTGGGTCATTTTTATTCCTCCCCTCTTTAATTACTACTAATGCGATAGTTATAGTATTAAATCACAGGAATTGTCAATCCTTTCCATCCTGTCTATCCTCCTGGCATTATACTATACTCTAATTATGAAAACGATAGTTACGAAAGAGGCGCCCATACCGAAGGGGCACTATGCGCAGGGAATCATTGCGGGGGGACTCCTATTCATCTCAGGCCAGTTACCTCTTGATCCAGGCACCGGGAATCTTGTCGCGGGGGGAATTGAAGAGCAGGCCAGGCAGGCATTCGAGAACCTTCTGGCGGTAGTGCGGGCTGCAGGAGGTTCCAAGGAACAGGTGGTGAAAGTAACGGTGTACATTCCCGATATTTCCCAGTGGAACACGGTGAACCGAATCTACGGAGAGTGCTTCGGGAATCACAAACCTGCCCGTTCTGTGGTTCCAACCCGGGAGCTCCATTACGGGGCCTTCCTGGAAGTGGAAGCGATTGCATGGATGGGAAATCCCTCAGAGTAGGGGAACCCAGCGGAGCGCAAAGTGAGGGTTTGTTAGGGACTGAGGGCGGAATGAATGACCAGAGCCCTGGAACTACAACCCGTGGATGCGGGCAATTTTTTCCGATTCTTTCAACCCATGCCCCGTGAGGAGAATCACTGCGTTTTCCCGTTCGGAATGAGGCAACTGTAGCCAACCTGCGAGGGCCGCGGCCGAAGTGGGCTCGGTGTAGAACCCGTAGCGGAGAAGCAGGGCATGGGAAGCCCGAATGGAGTCTTCCGATACCGAAAGGATCGTTCCTCCGCTCCTCCGCACCGCTTCCAGCACTGCGGATGCACGGGGGGGACGGGATACAGCGATCCCTTCCGCCAGCGTCGACTGTATCTCAACAGGAGCCGCCCCATCCAGGCCGAGTTGAAAGGCCTCATAGAGGGGTCTGCAGTTATGAGCCTGTACCCCGATGAGCCGAGGAATGGTTCTTACCAGACCCGAGAGCTGGAGAGTGCGGAACCCCCGGTAGATCCCTTCCAGGTATCCTCCGCTTCCCAGTGGAAGAACGAGAGATTGGGGAACTTCTCCCCGAAGTTGTTCCCACAGTTCAAAGGCAACACTCATGTGCCCCTGGACAAAAAAAGGGTTCCACAGATGGCTGCCATAATAAGTAGTCGCAGCAGCCTGCAGCACTGCATCGTTTGTGTCCTGACGGGTCCCGGGAACTTTTACCACCAGAGCCCCGTACAGACGAGTCTGGATCAATTTCCCGTCGGGGGTATACGCCGGGGCAAAGATCCTGCATTTGATACCTGCTACTGCACAGTAGGCAGCCATCGCAGCCCCCGCGTTTCCGGAGCTATCCTCTACGAGCTCTTCGATCCCAAGGGCTTTGCAGAGGGATACAAGCACACTGGCTCCCCGATCCTTGAAAGAGCCGGAGGGGAGGAGATAGTCCAGTTTGAACCGGACTTCCATCCCATCGATCCTCTGTGTAACGATGGGAGTCCACCCTTCTCCTAAGGAGATAGAAGGAGCATGGGAAGGGAGGTAGTAACTTTCCCTGTAACGCCAGATACTGTAACCCCGGTTCGCAAATGTTTCGCGGGGGAATGTGACATTCTCAGGCAGCGTGAGAAACCCGCCGCAATCACACCTCCATCGCGGTTCGAGAATGGAATACGTTTTTCCACAGGAATAACAGGAGTACATGGGAGAATTATAGCAGGGAGAATGAAGATCGGATAGACTGGAGAAAATCAAAAGGGGCGGGCTCCGGATCCTCAAATCTGAATCACGTTTCCCGCCCGATAGAGTAGATGCAGAGGAGAATTACCTTTTTACTGCTGTTAACCCGCCATTGATCTTCAGGATATTCCGTTCGAAGGAAACCTGCAGGGTTCCCTGCCATTGGAACATGGCATCCTCAACGCCATTATCGTCCGTAATTGCACCTGTCTTTGTGGGGACCCCTGCCTTTATCTCCTTCCCACCCGGAACAGAAGGATTCCAGACCTTTTTCCAGTCTACCCGGGCAGCTGTTCCGTCAGAAGAAAAGTCAGTAGAAATTACCTGGGGATTCTCTCCCTGGATGAAGCCGATGGTTCTCCGAACATAGTTCCCTTTGGGGAAGGTGAATCGTCCCTGGGGATCCGTTTCCAGCTTATAGGCGGTTCCCCGGTGGACATACTGCACAGTAATGACTCCATTCGGCGCCTTAGAAACAGTAAGGTTGTCCATAGTTCGCATGTTTGCCGGGGCAACTGCAAAGAGAAAGAGCCCCCGCAAACCAAGGGGAAAGACCTGTTTCCCTTTTACATCGTAGAGGTAGGGCATGAACATTTCGGTGGAGTTTTTCTTCGAGGCTCCGGTAGCTGTATCGAAGGTGTCTTTCTCTGCCATCATGTAACGGATGGGGCCTTTAAAAGTGAGGTAGTTGGCCGGATCATCCGCTGCCACGTTGAATTGGTAATCGATAGTAAGATCTTGGGCAAGAGCTGCGAAGGCTACTCCCCCAACCAGTAGAAATAACAGCCATTTACCTTTCATAGGTGTGTTCCTCCTATAAATCTGTATCTAAACATAATAAAAATACTAACATATAAATAACTTTTTATCAATACATATCAGTGCAGTCTCTGAATCATCACAATTTTAACACCACAAAAAATAGTAAAGGGACTTGCCCCTGAAGGAATTCCCCCTGCAAGGGAAGGTATGGTACAGTGCTCGTATGGCGCAGCAGGAACCGAACAAAATCATCTTTTCCATGGTTAGAGTGGGAAAGGTGTATAACCAGAAGGCCGTATTGAAAGATATTTCCCTTTCCTACTTCTATGGGGCCAAGATCGGAGTAATCGGGTTGAACGGATCGGGAAAGAGCACACTCCTCCGGATCATGGCAGGGGTCGAGAAGGACTTCCTGGGGGAGACAGTCCTTGCACCAGGCTATACGATTGGGTACCTGGAGCAGGAACCTGTACTGGATCCAGAAAAGACGGTGCGGCAGGTGGTAGAGGAGGGGGTGCAGGAGGTGGTAGATCTCCTCAAAGAGTTCGACCGTATCAACGAGCAGTTTTCTACTCCCATTCCCGACGATGAAATGAACAAGCTCCTCGAACGGCAGGGAAGGATCCAGGAAGATCTGGATCGATTGGGCGGATGGGATCTGGATTCAAGACTGGAAATGGCAATGGATGCTCTCCGGTGCCCTCCGCCGGATACAAAAATCGGAGTGCTTTCCGGTGGGGAACGAAGGCGGGTTGCCCTCTGCAGGCTTCTCCTGAAAAAACCGGATATCCTCCTTCTGGACGAACCCACGAACCATCTGGATGCAGAAACCGTGGCCTGGCTGGAACACCATCTGAAGGAGTATCCGGGAACAGTGATCGCTGTCACCCATGACCGGTATTTCTTGGACAATGTTGCCGAGTGGATCCTGGAGCTCGATCGGGGGGAAGGGATTCCCTGGAAGGGAAACTATTCCTCCTGGCTGGAGCAGAAGCAGCTGCGGTTACAGCAGGAGGAAAAGCGGGTTACAGAACGGCAGAAAACCCTGGAGCGGGAACTGGAATGGATCCGGATGAGCCCCCGGGGACGGCAGTCCAAGTCCAAAGCCCGCATCCATGCGTACGAGAAACTCGTATCCGAAGACCCTGCCATGCGGGAGAAAGAATTGGAAATCTATATTCCACCCGGACCCCGGTTGGGCGATCTGGTAATTGAAGCGAAGGATGTGCGGAAACAGTATGGGGATCTGATCCTGTTCGAGGGAATGACCTTCCAGATCCCTCCCGGTGCCATCGTTGGTATCATAGGACCGAATGGGGCAGGGAAGACTACTCTCTTCAAACTGATCACAGGGCAGGAAAAGCCAGATGGGGGAATGCTTCGGATTGGTGAAACCGTCAGGATGACGTATGTGGATCAGTTACGGGAAAAGCTCGACCCCCATAAGACGATCTGGGAACTGATTTCCGGTGGGCACGATACCATCCGGTTGGGGAAACGAGAGGTCAATTCTCGTGCCTATGTGGCCCAGTTCAATTTCTCGGGCCAGGACCAGGGCAAAAAGGTAGGGGAACTCTCCGGAGGGGAACGGAACCGGGTACATCTGGCCCTCATGTTCAAGGAAGGAGCCAACGTTCTCCTCCTGGACGAACCGACAAACGATCTGGATGTGAATACGATGCGGGCCCTGGAGGAAGGCTTGTTGAACTTCGCAGGTTGTGTGCTGGTGATCAGCCATGACCGGTGGTTTCTGGACCGGATTGCCACCCACATTCTTGCCTTTGAAGGGGACAGTCGGGTGTACTGGTTCGAGGGGAACTTCACAGAGTACGAGGAAGACAAGCGGAAACGGCTTGGGGCTTCTGCTGTTGAACCCCATCGGATCAAGTACCGCCGTCTAACACGGTAGTGCAGTGGAAGATTCCGAATAGGTGTATACTGGTAGTATGGGTCTTTTCGGAATCTGGATTCTCGCACTCCTCTCTTCATGCAGAACCTTTTTCCCCCTTCCTCCAGAGGAAAAGAGTATATCGAATGTTAAAACATGGGCATACCAGTTACAAAAAATCGATCTCTCTCAGATCGAGAAAAGCTCCTATGACCTCGTTGTGATGGATTATTCGAGGGATGGTTCTGAGGAAGGAATGTGGTCTTTCGGGGAAATCCGGAGATTGAGAGAATCGAGTTCTGGGAAGATCCTCCTGGCCTACCTTTCCATCGGGAAAGCGGAAACACATCGCTCCTACTGGGAAGGTTCGTGGGTACCGGGGAATCCTCCATGGTTGGGAAAGGCAGTTGAAGCGAGGGATGGGCGGCCCCCCCGGTTCAACGTGAAGTACTGGGAGCCAAACTGGAAAGAGATTCTAAAAAACTGGTTAGATCGAATCGTTTCACAAGGGTATAACGGCGTTCTACTCGATGGGTGTGATGTGTATACCTACTGGTCTGATGATAGGAATGGGGAAGCCGAAGTGCTAAACAGGGAAGATGCAGCGATTAGGATGGTAGATCTTATACTTGAGCTTGCTTCGTATGGGAGAAACAGGGTACCAGACTTCATTGTGTGTACCCAGGAACGAACGAAACTCTATGATTCCATTCCCGATCCGCCGAAAAGGGCAGAGTACCTTCGAACGATCCAGGGGGCGGTGGGGGAAGGGATCTTTTACCCTGGAGAAGCAGCGGAAGACGCTCCGTATAATGTTCAATCCGATCTATTAACCTATTTCCGGGACTTTCGTTCCAGGGGGAAGATCGTATTTTCCCTAGAGTACCTTTCCCAGGTGAATATCGATGCCCTCGATCGATACTTCCGTGATGCGAAAGCCTATGGATTCCTCCCGTTTGCGGCGAACCGTGCTCTGGATACCTTGCGCACACCGTAAATACTTTTAGGTGGAAGGGTGGGGGCTTGCCGGTTCTGCAGGAAATATAGTAAATTTTTACATAGAAGGTAACTACAAAAATGGAACAAGCGTGTGACGCTCGAATAAGTGATAGCTAGAAGGCCCGGGAGGGTCGCCGTACTCCTGGGCCGTACCCATTACGGAACAGGAGGCGGTTATGAAAGCGCTTGGTCATTTCAAAGACCCCCTGTTGCTGGGGGGATTCGTTTCCAACATTTTCAACGGATTCCTTAACCCTCTCTATATTTCCGTTATTTTGGGGAATCTGGAACCAAAATTGATCTCGGTTGGATCCTTCATGGCTTCTGCCTTTCCTGCTTTTCTGGGTATTCTCCTGGAGAACACCCGGTTATTTGAAACGTTGTTCCGATTCCTTCCGCTTTTGATGGGAGGAGAGGTCCTTCTCACCGGCCTGGTGATCTACACATCCAGAGGGGATGCGGCTGTGATATACCTGGCAGGAATGTTCATCTTCGGGGTCTTCAGCACTTCCATCCTCTACCTTCTCCAGCGGGTAAAGGAAGTTCTATACGAGGGTGATCGTGCCCGATGGGATCGGCGAATTGCCTCTGCCGACGCATTGGGATACCTGGTTGGATCTGCACTCGTAGCGTTGGGCGAAGTGGAAGGGAAGGATCCTAGCCTCATCGCTGTGGCAGGATTGCTTCAAACGGTTGTTGTGTATACTTTCTTCCTCGTTTCTTACCTTACCGTGCGACGGAAGCTGTTGCAGCAGGTAGAAGATGAGGTGCCTCCCCAATGGAACTGGAATAACTACAATCGACTCTCCTACTGTGTTGCCTGGTAACCGGTTGCCACAATATGAGTGGAACGATACAGTACGGATAGGATGAGGGCTTACCGGAAAGAGTACCTACCCTCTTTGGCTTTTCGGCATAAAAGGCAAAAGGGGTTTCACCTTCCATTGATCCTTCTCGTTTTGATGGTCCCCCTGTGTCATGGAACGTTCCTCTATGGGATTCCCCCCAAAATTGGTTTGATCACAGGGGAAAGCGCCCTACAAACCTCGGAAGCCTGGAGCATCCTGGTCGCTTTTATAGAGGAACGGTTCGGGATACCCCTTCAGTTTGAGGTGTACGATGGGCATCGTCCCTTACTGAAGGCCCTCAAGGAACGATGGATCGATTTAGCTCTTATTGATTCTGCCTGGTATGTGCGGGAACGGCAATGGGTACGGCCTTTGCTGCAAACGGTCATTGAAGGACAAAGAGAATATCCGGTCCTCCTTATCGTACAGCGAAACTCCATCTTCTACCGTACCTCCGAGCTTCGAGGATTCGAGTTGTTTCTCAAACGCCCTCACGAGGAAATGGCTGGTTTCTACTTGCCGCTGGCCACCCTCAGTTCTTTCTTACCAGTACACAGAGAGTCCATTCGTTTCCTCGATACCTACGAAAGCATCCTGAAAGTAGTAGCGTACGGAAGGGGGGTAGAGGTGGGAGCGATTCCGGAGTACGTCTGGAACCAGAACCGAGGAAGCCATACACGGGAATACCTGCGAGTCCTGGAGGCCCTTCCTCCCGTTCCGACTCCCCTAGTGGTGATGCGAGCTTCCGATGACGAGGCACGGTTCCGAGATGTGATTCGGGTTCTTTCGACCCTGCACACGACAGAACCGGGGAAACAGATCTTAGAACGAACTTCCTTTTCAGGGTTTACCACCGAAAGGGCAGGAGATGGATCGTTTACGGCTTTTGCCGATCAGATCCGGCAGGTGGATGTTCTCTATGGCCCTCCAGAGTAAATTGATCCTCGTCTTCTCCATCCTTTTGGTTCTTTTCACCCTGCAGTGGTTCCTGTTCGTGGATAGAGAACAGAACCTCCTGACAGAAGAGATGGAAGAGCGAGCAAGGGTCCTTGCAAGAACCCTTGCAGAGCTGGCAAAGGAGCCCCTTCTTTCCTTACAAATCGGGCGAATCGATCAACAGCTCCAATCCATCCGGAGAGAACGGGATGTGGTATGGGCCCGGGTAGCGGACAGGAATTACCGGATCCTTTCGGATACGAGAAAGGAAGAGGAAGGATGGATTCTGTCAGGGTCTCTCCCCAAGGTTCTTTCTATAGAGTACCAGGGTTCTACATTGATCGTTCGATCACCTATCATCATAGCCGGATCGACAGCTGGTATGGCGGAAATAGCCTTCTCCCTCGAACCCCTCCAAGCCAAGATTGCCAGGACTCGAAGGCTATTTCTCGGAATATTTGGGTTTCAACTGGTGGTGGGGATCTCGATGTTCCTACTTCTTCATGTGCAGGTTTTTCGCCCCCTTGGGATCGTACTGCGGCGGATCGTGGAACTTCCTCCGGAACCAGAAACCATTAAAATCGAAGTGCCTCCCCACGCATCTCCGGAAATCGTGGCAATGGTGGAAGCAGTGGAGGATATGCGGGAACGGCTTTTAACCTTCCAGCGAGAGGTTCTGGCCGAAGCCCGATTTGCGGTAATGGGAAAACTGGCTACCCATATGGCCCATGAGATTCGAAATCCTCTGGAAGCAATCTCGGGAGCAGTGGAACTGATCGATCCGGAAGTGACGAATCCTTCTGCGCGTGAGTACCTGCTAGTGATCCGGGAAGAGATGGGGGTCCTGAATAACTATTTGAAAGAGGTTCTGGAGGTGGCAAAACCTGAACTATCCCAGCCGTCCCTTACCGATCTAAGGGTTCTGGTACAGGAAACCATTCTTCTCCTGAGCCCTATGGCTCGGAAACGGGGAGTAAAGCTTACGATACAGGCTTCGCCGGAGCATCTTAGCCCCTGCTGGGTGGATCGTTCCCAGTTGAAACGTGTGTTCCTGAACCTTATTCTGAATGCTATCGAAGCTTCTACGGGGGGGAAAGAAGTGGAGGTAAGCCTTGAGCAGAAGAATAACGATGTCTGGGTTTGGGTGAAAGACTACGGATGTGGGATTCCAGAGGAGACCCTTCCCAAAGTATTCG
Organism: uncultured Spirochaetales bacterium; assembly: GCA_937991975.1. GTDB lineage: Bacteria > Spirochaetota > Spirochaetia > DTKZ01 > DTKZ01 > DTKZ01. The sequence goes on from CALKLC010000115.1 coordinate 16,176, forward strand.
AGCCCTATTTTACCACCAAAGAGGAGGGGACAGGGTTGGGATTGTCCCTCAGCAAACGGATCGTAGATCGTCACGGAGGTTCCATAGGAATCTTATCGAAGGCAGGTTCGGGTACCCAAGTGTGGGTACGGTTGCCTATTTCGAACAGGAGGGAAGGTGGCACGGATACTACTGGTGGATGATAAGCCCAATATTCTCAAGGTAATGGGAGCGGTGCTCAGGCGGGAAGGATATACGGTAGATGTAGCTTCCGAGGCATCATCTGCCCTGCTTCTATCCCTGGAAAAGAAACCTGATATCATCATTACAGATGTGCAGATGCCGGGGATGAATGGAGTTGAACTGTTCCATTCGTTACGCACCAGAGGGCTGGACATTCCCCTGATCTTCATCACGGCCTACGCTTCTGTGCCCGAAGCCGTTTCGGTGATCCGGGAAGGGGCTGTGGATTACCTGACGAAGCCGGTGGATTACAAGGTGTTGAAAACGCTCATTCGGCGTTTGCTCTCCGCCTCGGCCGAACGGAAACGGTTCGAGTTGTCTGAGGAGCGGTACTTAATCGGTTCCACTCCTGTGATGCAGACTCTCTACGAGCGAATCGATGCCGTGGCTCCCACCGCAGCTACTGTGCTGATTCAAGGCGAGAATGGGACGGGGAAAGAACTGGTAGCGAGGGCCATTCACAGGAAGAGTCGTTTTCGGGAAGGCCCCTTTATTCCTGTGAATTGTGCAGCCTTCAATGTGAATCTTCTGGAGTCCGAACTATTCGGTTACGAAGCTGGAGCTTTCACGGGAGCCCATCGCAGAAAAATCGGATTCTTCGAGACCGCCCGGGGGGGTACCCTGTTTCTGGACGAGATATCTGAACTCACGGTTGATCTTCAGGTGAAACTTCTCCGGGTTCTTCAGGAACGAGCCTTTACCAGAGTGGGGGGTACAGATCTGGTAAAGGCAGAGTTCCGTTTGATTGCTGCCACGAATCGGGACCTCGAGCAGGAGGTAAAATCCGGCCGGTTTCGTGCGGATCTGTTCTATCGGTTAGCAGTAGTTCCCCTCCGGGTACCTCCCTTAAGGGAACGCTTTGAGGATCTGAGTCTACTGGTGTCCCATTTTGTTGATCGCATCTGCCAGAGAGAAGGGATAGAGAGACCAGAAATCACCCAACAGTTTCTCGATGGCCTCAAAAGTCACACCTGGCCAGGGAATGTGAGGGAACTGGAGAACCTGATCGAACGAATCCTGGTCCTCTATCGACCTAAAAGCCTGGTAGGAGAACTTCTTCAGAAGGAACTACCCCAGATAGGCAAAGCCGTGAGGGTGCAGGAAGACGAGCGAACTGCGATCCTGAAGGCCCTCAAACTCTGCAGGGGGAACAAGACAGAAGCCTCCAGGCTTTTGAACATGCCCCGGCGGACCCTCTACTATAAACTCAAGCGATTCGGAATCCCGGAAGCTGAGTAATCTATCTTGCACATATTGCACATAACTGTGCAAAACAAGGACCTGATTGTTGCACAAATTGGCTGCAATTGCCCCAGAATTCCAGATGGAACGAAAATTGCAAACTTCTTCAGGTAGTATCTCAAAATCAATCACAGGAGGTTTCCAATGAAACGATGGCTTTTAATGGGGCTACTGGTGCTTCTCTCTGTCTCCGTTGTCTTTGCTTCAGGAGCAAAGGAAAAGCAGGAACAGAAAGTAGTGGTGTATTCCAGTGTGGATGAAGCGAACGCAAAGAAAATCCTCGATGCCTTTACAGCCGATACAGGGATCAAAGCGGCTTTTGTGCATCTATCCTCTGGTCCTGCTATAGCGCGGATCAAGGCAGAGATAAACAATCCTCAGGCGGATGTGTGGATGGGGGCTCCGAGTGAAAACCACATCGTGGCAAAGGAAGAAGGACTCACGATTCCCTATAAGGGAGGTGCCTTT
>CALKLC010000116.1 GCA_937991975.1 uncultured Spirochaetales bacterium
AAAGATAGCAAAGCTTCCTCTGTTTTCTTGTGGAGGGACTCCTCTAACGATTCCATCCTTCCCGCTAAAGACACTAACTCTTCCTTTAACCGTTTGCGTTCCTCTTCCGTAGCCGCGATGAGGTCGTTCTTCTGCTTGAGGAACTCGTCTCGTAGGGATCCGATGGTATTGGAGATTTGGACTTTGAAGCTGGAGAACTGATTGGTGATTTCTGATTCACTGGTTTTAAGATCCTGACCCACTTTAGCTTGCCACAGAGTTACATCGGAGCGGACATTCTCCAACAGTCCTCCCAGTTCCCGTTTCTGCGCATCAAACGTATCCAGAATGACCTTGAGACGGTTTTCGTACTCTTTCTCGAATCGCTCCATCTCTTCCTTGAGAATCTTCTGATGACGAGCGAACTCTTCGGAGAAAGTTCCCAAAGAAGCGGCTTTGCTTTCTTCGATTCCACGAACCATTTCTTCACGGTATTGCTGCAGATTCTTTTCGAACTCCCGGATACGGAATTCCGTCTGTTTTCGGAACCCTTCCACCTCTGTATTCATCGTTTCCACCTGAAGGAGGAATCGCTTTTGGAAATCCTGCAACACGGAGGAAAGTTCTGTCGTGTACCTTTCCTCGATTTTCCTCCGCTCATTCACCTCTTCTTCCATCAAAGCGTCCAGTGCTCCATCCACTTTGTTCTGCCACTCCATGAACTTTGATTGCATCTGCTGGTCGCGGGTTTTTAGATCCTGGAAAAACTCATCTTCGAACACCTTCAATTTTTCCGACACGTTCTCGTAGGCTCGTGTCTTGAGATCTGCCAATCCTTTCTCCAGTTCAGCCATAGAATTACGTATCTCGGCCATAGCCCTGGCAACTTCTTCCTGATCCTTCAACCGTTCCGCATGCAATTGTTTACCAAAGTTTGTGAAATCTTCCTGGAGCCTCACCTTCGTTCTCTCCATGAATGTACGGAGGTTGTTCTCCAGATTATCGATTTCGCTGGAAACTTCTTCGATCTTGGCAAACCGATAGGAGAACTCCTTTTCCTGTTCCTGGAGCCTCGATTCCAACCTCTGGAGAACCCGGTTTTCCAGTTCTTCTCCCTGCCTGGCGATCTTTTCCTCTCCTTCCTGATAGGTCCGTTTCAGGAGGGCCTCGAAACCTTTTGCCTCGCTAACCAGAGAAGATCGCAAATGATCCAGATTCCTGGACAATTCTTCCCGTACGCCCTGGAGGGAGGCAAACTCTGCTTTGAAGGAATCTTCCATTTCCGCCTGCTTCTTTGCCAATTCAGCCGAAAGAGTCTCCATCCGTCTCCGGGTTTCTTGAGAATAGAGCTCTAAATTTTCTCTTCCCCGCAGAATTTTATCCTCGATCTCCCTGAGGTACGTTTGAACATGCGTATCGAGGGAGAGAATCCTGTCATTGAGGAAAGAGGTTTTTTCGAGGGTTTCTTCAGTGAATTGGGCAAGAGATTTTTCGAGGTCCATCCGGGTGGCAGTGAAGGATTCTTTCATTTCCCCTGTTTGTTTCTCGAACGCAATCTGCAACTCTTCTTTAAAGGATGAAATCGTGTCGTAACTCTTGTTCCTTACTTCCGCTAGGGAAGTTTCGATTTCCTGTTCGATCTGATAGATCTTCGTTTCAAGTTCGTCCAGGTGGGACTTCAGAGCAGTCTTCTCAGTCTCTATCTGGGTAGAAAGATCCCGATACGTAGATCGCATCTTTTCTTCCACATGATCCTTCAGTTTCTGAAGGGCCTTCGTCTCCAGTAGCTCCCCTTTTCTCGCTACTTCTTCCAAACGATCATTGTAAGATTGTTCCAGTGCGGCCAATCGATTGGACACTTCCGTTAGAAGATCGTCTGCCGCCTTCCGCAGATTCCCCTCGAAGGTCCCTGCCTCTTCTCGGAGCCTCCGCCCTGAGTTCTGTAGGAAGAGGACAAGTTCATCGGTTTTCGTCATCGCTTCCGCCAGCCGGGATTCCAGGTAGGAAACTGATTTATCCGCTGCGGAAAGAACCTGTTCCTTCACCGATTCGAGGCTCTTTCCATTGAGGGCTTCGAATTGTCGAACCAATGCAGGGATCTGTGCTTCCTGTGCATCCATCTTCGATTGTAATGCCTTGATCTTTCTGGCTGTTTCATCGACAAACACAGATTCATCCTTCAGGCGCTGGATGTTTTCCTCAGCCCTCCGTGTCATCTCGATCAGATCCGAAAGAACCTTGTCGTAGTCTTTGATCCGGGTACCAATCGTATCGACAGCGGCGAATTTTTCCTGAATTCCCTCTTCTATCGTCTGGATTCTTTTCAGGATCTCTTTACCTGCCTTCTGGTGAATATCCAGCTCGATAGCCAGATCCTTCAGGTTCTGAACCCGTTCAAGTACTACTCGATCCAACTCTTCCCGGGCTTTTTCCGCATACCGACGCACTTTATCGAGAGTCTTACTGTTCCTATCGAGTTGACGAAATATGGCGAGAATTACAAGAACAATCCCGATTACCAGCAGGTTTCCTACAGTGAATACCATACCCATCCCCCTCCCAGTTTTTCCAGTTATTCCTTTTCAGATTCAACCCATTTCAAAAGTTGTCGATACTCAGAGAATTTAAAATCTGCCGCAGGGCACCATCCAGGGAACCGATGAAGATATGCAGTGTGGAATCCCACTCTTTTTGCTCCTACGATATCGTACCGATAATTGTTTCCCACATAAAGCACTTCATGCGGTTGGACTCCAAAATGAGCCGCCAATAGGTTAAAGGGTTCTGGATTCGGTTTGAGATATCCGATTTCCTCGCAAGAGTATGCGGCGTCCCAGAAGGAATCCAATCCCAGATACCGGAGCTTGTTTCCGATGGGGAAATCGGAGAGGACCGCCAGTTTGCACCCTTTTGATTTGAAATGCATCAGTACTTCTCGAAGATGGGGATACGGTTTGATATCCAGTAATACTTCTTCCCATTGGGAATAGAAAACTCTATCTATCTGTTCCCTCGCTTGCGGAATAGTCATATTCATCAAACTGGCAAATAATTCTGCCTGCAACCGATAGAAATCATGAACTGGTTTGATGGTGCGTATTCTTTTCCGAACCCGGGCAAAGGCAAGGAGCTTTCTGAAATTGGCAATTCCAAACGGTATGGATCGCAAGTACATAACCCAGTTGGGGTAAAGGGTACCGTCCACATCGAAAGCCACAAGTTTTAGTTTCATCTCCCCCCGTTCCCCTCATATGCCTCTAACTTTTATCACGAAATGAATGACCGCTTGCGTTCTTGCACCCGGCCTGGAATCGAATTTCCATCTTTCCAGAGCCGACCGGAGTTTTTCGACGATCCTAGTATATCTGCTATCTCCGAAAATTTTCAAGCTTCCCGGTTCTAAAATACCTGATTCTCCGATGAGGAATTCAGCCCGAAGCTCCAGATCTTGAATGGGAAATCCTTCGAAATCTTCGGGAAGAATTCTACCTATATTGAGGGGATACAGAGGTATACGACCTTTCAACTCCCCTTTCCCAATTTCTCTGCCTTCCCGATCGTATATAGGCTTAAGCGGTTCCCTATAAACCCTATCCTCCTGGGGAACCTGTTGAGAAACACTCGAGGTTGTGGGAAGTTGTTCCAATCGCCGGCGGATGGATTCAAGCTGCTCGGTAACCTTCTGTACCGTGGGATCCATGGGTGGAGAAGGGATAGGTTCTGCTTTTGGAGATGGGGCTAAAGGGGAAGGAGTCGTAGAGGGAACATTTTCTTGTAACCATGCCTCCAGCTTGGCCTTCTCCGATTGGAGAAACTCTCTTTCGGCAACTAGAGGGTCTTTTGATTCCGAGGGAGTAAAAGGTTGAATCCGTGGGGGTATCGGTTCAGAAGTTTCTCTTCGTAAAGGGTGAGGAGACAGTTCGGCTCGGGGCTCAGCCGGCCTATCCCCCTTTTGCGCTTGAGGTACAGGCGGTGGCGGCTGCACTTTTGGAGAGGAATAGGAGGGAGGAGGGTGCGAAGGTTCGGCAGGAGTAGGACGTTCTGCTACTGGAGGAATAAGCTCTTTTGGAGGGGGAGGCAGGACGGGAACCGCCTCCCTTTTCTCCATTTCTCCCTGAACCTGCTCGGTTTGAAGGTCTACAAGTATAAGGGTGGTAGTTTCCGGAAAGGGGGTCAACGGAAGCTTCAGGAATACATCGAGGAACAAAAACAAGAGGATAAAGAGGATGAGGGATAGAAACACACTCACGAGAAGTCTATCCCTGTCTCGATAGAGGAGTGTC
>CALKLC010000117.1 GCA_937991975.1 uncultured Spirochaetales bacterium
ATTCCAGAGGGATCGTCATGTTCACCCCGCTTACAATAACAGATTGGGAATCCCCCTGAGGTTCTATTAACGCTACACTATAGTCGACACTGCTCTACAGCCGGATAGTGGATCTCTCAGGGCAGATCCGACTCGTCGGTCGGCAGCTTCCTTAATCCTCCCTTGAGTAAAAACTCTCAAACAGGTACACTGGGATTGTTCAGTACCAGGGTCAGGTGCTTTAACCAACCCCAGCAAAGAGAACCCCTTTCCTTACATGGAAGCACAATCGGGAGTACGGTATGGGTAACGATATAGCAGGAATCGTGCAAAGTCTTCACCCCCTGGAGGTGCGTGTTTTACGAGCCTTCCGGCCGGGGACAATCCTCACAGGTCACGTATTACAAAAGAATCTCTCCTTCAATACGGGGCAGGCAAACCAGGTATTTAGCTGGCTCCTCGCCAAAGGACTTATGGAAGAAACTTCTCGAAAGACTGTACGATCTTATGAATTGACGGATCTAGGAAAGGAATGGGCCGAGAAAGGGACACCGGAAGAAAGACTCTTGAACCGCCTGAAGACATCAGGACCTGCCACTCTCCCCGACCTGGCGAAAGCCCTTTCTTTAGAGAATAAGGATGTTGGTTCAGCCTTTGGGGCCCTGGCCAAAGAAGGGGTTCTGGGGATGGACGATCAGAAACAGGTAGTGCTGCTGGATCTGGGAAAAGCTATCCGCCTCAAGCAGGTAAGGAAACTTCTAGACCAGGCCATTCAGAAAGGGTTCCTGGCGGAACAGGACCTATCCCCTGACGAACTCGCCCTTGTACAGGGAATGAGCAAGAAGCGAGGAGCCTCTGATTCTCCTTTTCGAACCATCGAGCGTGATGAGGTAGAGTATCGGTTGAAGGCAGAAGCAGGAGAAGTCCAAAAAGAACTGGAAAGGCAGGGCCTTACCGGAGAAGAGGTGGGGGCACTGACTCCCGAGATGCTTTCCAGGAAGACCTGGAAGCAGGTAACTTTCCGGAAGTACAATATCAAAACACCCCCTACCCGGGTCCTGATGGGGCGTACAAACGCGTACTGTGACTTCCTCCGGTCGGTGAAGGACAAACTCTGTTCCCTTGGATTCGAGGAGTTCGATGGGCCTCTTGTGGAAACAGAGTTCTGGAACTCGGATGCTCTGTTCATGCCGCAGTTCCACTCGGCCCGGGACATCCATGATGTGTACTACGTGAAAGATCCTACCCATGCGAAAGAGATCGAACAGCCGTACCTCGACCAGGTGGCCGCTGCCCATGAGCATGGGTGGAACACAGGGAGCCGGGGATGGAACTATTCCTTCGATAGGAACTTTACCCGCCGGTTGATCCTCCGAAGCCAGGGAACGGTTCTTTCTGCGAAGCAGCTCCCCAGGGCAAAGATCCCCGGTAAGTATTTCGGGATTGTTCGATGTTTCCGGTATGATCAGGTGGATGCCACTCACCTGTCAGACTTCTACCAGACCGAGGGGATCGTGATCGGGGAAAGTGTGAACCTGAAGACTCACCTGGGGTTTCTCCGCATGTTTGCCGAAGAAATCGCAGGTGCCACCGAGGTGAAGTACGTTCCCGGCTACTTTCCCTTCACCGAACCTTCCATCGAGGTGCATATCAAGCACCCTGTCCTGGGGTGGTTCGAACTGGGAGGCTCGGGGATCTTCCGGCCAGAGGTAACGGAACCGCTGGGAGTCCATGTGCCGGTCCTTGCCTGGGGAATCGGGATCGACCGGATGGCACTGATGCACCTTGGGTTGAACGACCTGCGAGAGCTGTTTTCCTGCAACATCGAGCATGTCCGGCTGAGAAAGGGGAAGTAACCATGCCGAAGATCGAAGTGAAGAAGGAACGTTTCTACCGATTGATCGGAAAATCATACGATCGGGAAACTCTTGAAGTAAAGCTAACCTTTGCCAAAGGGGAAGTGGACGATGTGGATGAAGAGAAGGGGGTTCTCAAACTCGAACTGAACGATACGAATCGACCTGACCTCTGGTCCACGGCAGGTCTTGCTCGATTCCTCCGTATTCTGGAAACAGGCCAGATTCCAGAATACCCCTTCTTTTCCCGCCCGGAAGCGATCCTTCTAGACCAGCAAGAGCCGAGTGGATCACAGGGAGCGATTCGGACCGAACCTTCTCTAAATCAACCTTTTCCAACCGCCCCCTCTCATACCCAGCTCTCGCAAAAAACGAGAGGCGGGGAAAGTCAAGCCAGTGGAGTGCAGAATCAAGCCAGTGAGGCAAGTGAGGCACGGAATCGAGCCGGTAAAGCGGGGAATCGTACTGTTGTGGTAGATCCAGCGTTGAAGGACATCAGGCCCTACATCGCAGCCTTTGCCGTACAGGGCCCTCCGGTGGATGAAGACACGCTGGAAGACCTGATCCAGTCGCAGGAAAAGCTCTGCGGCAATTACGGCCGAAAGCGGAAGACCATCGCCATGGGTATTTACCGGTCCACCCTGATCAAGTACCCTGTGCGCTACGATGCGGTGGATCCTGCAAAGACCACTTTCCAGCCCCTCGGAGCCGATCGTGTGATGAACCTGCTGGAGATCAACCGGGAGCATCCCAAGGGGCAGGAGTACGGCCACATTGTGGCTTTGTTTGACCGATTCCCCTTTCTCCAGGACGCGAAGGGAGAGTGTTTGAGTTTCCCGCCGGTGATCAATAGCGCCACCATCGGGGCAGTAGAGCCGGGGGATACAGAGCTCTTCATCGAACTTACGGGCACGGATATGGATTCTCTTCTATTGGCTACCTCCATCGTTGCCTGTGATTTTGCCGACCTCGGGTATACGATCCTGCCCGTCGAGATACAGTACCCCTACGATACTCCCTATGGCCGGAATGTGGTGACTCCCCTTTACTTCCAGAAACCGCAGAGAGTTCGTATTACTGCCATCGAAAAACTCCTCGGAGAATCATTCTCGGACGAACAGATCCTTTCCGCCCTTCGGAGAATGGGAAACCGGGCTGAAATACAAAGGAGCGACGAGGTAGTCCTCTATCCGCCCGAGTACCGGAACGATTTCCTCCATGGAGTGGACATCATCGAGGACGTGATGATTGGGGTGGGGATGGATCACTTCAAACCTGTTACCCCGACAGATTTCACGGTAGGCCGGTTGACGGATGCGGAAACCTTTGCCCGAAAAGTGGTTATGCTCATGGTAGGCCTGGGATTCCAGGAGATGATTTTCAACTATTTAGGGTCCCGCAAAGATTTTATCGAAAAGATGCGGATCTCGGGGGATGATCTGATTCAGATCGCCAATCCCATGTCAGAAAACTATGAGTTCGTGCGAAACTCCATCCTTCCCTCTTTACTGCAGGCAGAAAGCGTGTCTGCCAGTGCTCCGTACCCCCACCACATTTTTGAGGTGGGAAAAGCAGCAAAGAAGGATCCCTCTGATGTGTATGGCAGCAAGACCTACAATCATCTCGGATTCCTTTCGGCGCAGTCCGATGCCGGCTTCAATCTGATCAGCGCCCAACTGGGGGCCCTCCTGTACTACCTGAACGTGGAGTACTCCCTGGAGGAAGTGGAAGATCCCCGGTTCATCCCGGGCCGTGTTGCTTCAGTAGTGGTTGGAGGAAGGCCTGCAGGAGTGATCGGTGAACTGGCACCGGAAGTACTGGAGAACTGGGGAATCGAGATGCCTTGCACGGCCGGGGAGCTGTGCCTGGATTTCCTTCACTAAAGGAGGGAATTGAAAATAGATTAGCTCGTGTACACCCTGCAAATGGGCAAGCAGGACAGGCAAAAAATAACGGAAAGCAAACCATCCATACGGTTTGAAAAGATTGTTACTTTCCAATCCCCGCCACAATATTGGCATCACCTCTATACGAATAAGGCAAACCACTTACACTGATGAGCCAGCTGAAGAATTTGACATGCAAAAGAGATGGGTGTACACTGTTGCGTGATCGATAACGCATTCATGTTGTCTAATAGATTAGGAAGAGGTGCCAAAATTGTGGCGGTCTGGAATGCGGTTGGTAGAGTCGCCCACTAGCGATGCGAGCCCCTTTCCGGTAGGGCCCCTACTACAGGAATGAACATCGCATGATTATAACTTTTCAACCTCCGCCACAATTTTAGCACCACTTATATAGATTATGAAAAGAAAACAAAGAATGACTATCCGGGACATAGCGTTACAGGCGGGGGTTTCTATCGGGACCGTAGATAGAGTCCTGCATAATCGCGGCAGGGTTTCTCAAGAAACAAGAAATCGAATTGAATCCATTGTGGAGCGATCTGGATACCGTCCCAACCCTATTGCCCGACATTTGAAGTTGAAACGGGAGTATCAGTTCTACATCTTTGGTCCTCGGGCAGATGAAGATTCAGGATACTGGAACATCGTGTATCAGGGAATTCGAAAAGCAGCGGATGAACTAAATGCTTTCGGGATTCGTGTTTTGTTTGCAGAGTTCGATCGGTACAGTAAGGACTCTTTCTGGAGCACAGTGGAAAAAATACCCCTCAATTCCTGCGATGGGCTACTTCTCGCTCCCGTGGAACCCGAAGAAACGAAGAAATGGCTCCAATCCATCCCTCCCCAAATACCCTATGCATTTTTCGATGCTACCCTTCCCGAAGCAACACCTATCACTTCCATCGGGCAGGATCCATTTAATGGAGGTTTCCTCGCAGGCAAACTTCTTGCTCTCCTTTCGCTCATGCAAAAAGGAACTTTCTGTACCATAAGTCCTCACAGTGAAGATTATCATATCAACCAACGGATCAAGGGGTTTCTCTCCTTCTGGATCCAGCAGGGAACTGGGTACTCCATGGAGGTACGTACCTGCTCGAATTTGGACCATGAGCTAACCAGAACCGAATTCCTGAGTGCTTTGTTACGAGAAATCCCCCATCCAAGAGGGATCTTTGTAGCGAACGCAGCGGCCCATTGGGTAGCTGAATTTGTTAATAGCGGGAAAGAAACCCATATTCCCATTATTGGATATGACCTGGTACCGGAAAACGTTCGTTTGCTCCGGGAAGGTTGTATCGATGTTCTGATCTCTCAGCGGCCTGCCTACCAGGGGTATCAAGCGGTATATCAGCTATACCGTCATGTAGTGCTGCAGGAAAAAGTGAGTGAGCGTATACAGATTCCTATTCATATTTACTTGAAGGAGAATCTATTACCAAATGAATCACCGGACCTGGAATATGTAGGTGAAGCTGTACTATCTATGTGAAACCCACTGCTCGTTGAGCGGTGTAAGACCTTAAGTGTTTAGGAGGATGGTATGAAAAAAGGTATGCTCTTGATCCTGTGTCTGATGCTTGTAATGGGGATGGTTTTTGCGCGTGGCTCACAGGAAACGAAAAAGCAGGTGGTGTTTGTCATGGTCACTAAAGGGGTACATCCTTACTATGAACCCTGCTTCGAAGGTTTCAGAGATGCTGCCGCAAAGTATGGAGTAGTGGCTAACAAGGTGGATCCTCAAAAGTTCGAGTTGCCCCTCCAGGTAAAAGTAATCGAGGATTTGATTGCTTCGAAAGTAGACGGGATCGCGATTTCTGCCCTCGATGATGCGGGTCTTGTTCCTGTAATTGCGGATGCCATGAAAGCAGGTATCAAGGTGATTACGTTTGATGCTCCAGCACCATCAAGTGCGGCTCTCACCTACATCGGGACAGACAATGAAACAGCTGGTTATGAAGCTGGAAAGCGTA
>CALKLC010000118.1 GCA_937991975.1 uncultured Spirochaetales bacterium
ATGGTTATTACTCCCCCCCCGGGCATAGCTTCGATACTGTTTATAATCATATTCAACAATACCTGCCGGATTTCATCCTCTTTCATCCGGAGATTTATCGGCTGTGCAGGCCGTACCCGGATTGTAACACTGTTTTTTGTCAAAACCGGCTCAAGCAGAAAGATAAGGTCCTCCAATATCGTTTGAAAACTTAGAGGATAATCCCCTTCGCTTTTTTTCACCACCTGGTTGTAGTTGCTCTGGCATAAAGAAGAAACGATTCTTTTTATCCGTTCTATTTCATTTTCTATGGGAAAGATACTGGAACGTACTTCTTCCAGGGAGAGAGAGGTCTTAATGAGTTGCATGTGATTCAGGATAATTCCCAGCGGATTATTAATTTCATGGAAAATCTTTGCCATTACCTGAGCAAACAGATCGTCCGGGTTAGTTCCTGATCGGGATTCGGCTAATTGGCTGGCATTTCGCTGCTCATAGAAGAGGAACAGCATACCAAAGTGTGTATCTTTGCGGGTAATAGGCAGGTACCGTATAGATACGGAGTTTTGCTTATCCCCCACAGCAATCTGAATATTATGTATCGCTCTATCTTTTCGGAGCTCTATATCGGATAGAAGGTCCTGTATGCTGATATTCGAGGAACGGAATAGGTTTTCAATCCCTTTTGCCTGTATCTGATTTCTCTCTACGCCCAACAGGAATAACAAAGCATCATTGATATAGATGATTTCATTCTTAGGGTTTGTAACACACATAGGGACAGGTATACTATTCAAAATGCATTCATGTAGAAGATTCAATTGGAAAAGTTCAATGTTTTTTATTTCCAGATCATTTCGAGTAAAGAAGTTGGCATAGTACACCTGCAGCTTGCCGGAGTTATCTTTGGGTTCCAGGGAATCCACGATCTTTCCGCTGTCCAGGATAAATATCCTGTCCGCCATATTCAGTTCCTTGAAAAAGTTGTTGGAAAAATAAACGATCGAGGTTTTTTCGCTCCGCAGGGCTGCATATAAACTGAACACTTTTTCCTGTTCAGAAGGGACCAGGGCGGACAGCACATCATCTACCAGGACTAATTTCGGCTTAAAAATGAATATCCGGGCAAACTCTACCATAAGCTGCTGATCCCGGCTGTAGTACTCGAGGGGAATATCCGGATCTATCTGTACAGAAAGTACCTTAAAGGCCTCCTGCACCCGCTGGTGCATAGCAGAATGGTCATACCAGAGACCCCGTTTTAACTCCCGATTCAAGAATATATTTTGCCATGCATTTAAGCTGGGAATAATCATAGGTTCCTGATAGATCGCATGTATGCCCAGACGGGAAGATAGCTCCGTATTGTAATCCTGTCCTAGCTCCTTTCCTGCAAAAAATAGAGAACCCCCGCTCCTCTTCATAACCCCGCTAAGAACCTTAAGCAGCGTGCTTTTTCCCGCACCCCTATTCCCAACGATCCCTATGCAGGAGTTTTCCGGGATTTGAAACGATATAGAGTCCAGTATTTTTACTTCTCCTAAGCGAAAAGAGAGATTCCTAACGTCCATCAGCGAAAGGGAGGCGGGATTGCTATTTGTACTCATACTGAATCTGGAGTTTTTTCATCCAGTTGTAGAGAGTTTTCCGGCTGATCCGCAGTACTTTAGCCGCTTCTTTCTGGTTCCCCTGAGTAGTACGTAAGGTTTTAAGGATCAGTTCCCTGAGGTAGGCTGACTGGGACTGTTGAATCTGAAAGGTTAAGGAGTCCAAATTTGAAGATGTACCGGCGGATAGGATGATATCCGGCAAGTGTTCTGGTTGTATGGTTTCCTGGTCACAGGAAATAAAGGCCCTCTCCAGACAGTTCCTGAGTTCCCGAATGTTTCCCGGCCATCGGTAGTGCCTGAAAAGTTGAAATACATCGGGATGGATGTTGGTTACATTTTTATTGTACTTTACCTGTAGTTTTGTTAGAAAGAAGAAGGACAGATCTTCAATATCCTCAATCCTTTCCCGCAGGGGAGGCACCTGAATCTGGACACCGTTCAGTCTGTAGTACAGATCTTCCCGAAACTCCCCTTTCTTTATATGCTCTTCCAGGTTCTGGTTCGTGGCAGAAATAACCCGAACATTCAGTGTATAAGTTTTCCCCCCCACCCGACTGAACTCATAGTTCTCCAGAAATCGAAGCAGTTTCGCCTGTAGGTTCAGAGGTATATCCCCAATTTCATCTAAAAACAGGGTGCCTTCGTCAGCTTCCTCCACTTTTCCAATCTTCCTGGAGAATGCACCGGTAAAAGCTCCCCGTTCATAACCGAATAGCTCTGTTTCCAATAAGGTTTCGGGTATGGCCGCACAGTTGATTTTTATGTAGGGCTTTTCCTTTCGGAGGCTTAAAGACCGTATGTAATCGGCTATTACTTCTTTTCCTACCCCGCTTTCTCCAACTAGCAGGATAGGAAGATCGGTCTGTGCGAACTTCGAAGCCAGCTCTAACACTTTTTGATAGGCCTTGTTTTTGGATTGCAGGAAAACCTGCGGATCTCCTTCTACTGCAGGCTGGGATCGGTTTAAATTCTCTTCAATTACTAGAAACAGTTCTTCCAAACGAAAGGGTTTAACCAGATAATCCCGCACCCCCCAGCGGAAGGCTTTGCGGGCTGTTTCAATGGAAGCATACGCAGTCATCATAATAACCGGAATGTCTTTTTGTATCCTTGAAAGGAATACCAGTCCTCCCATTTCGGGCATTACGATATCGCAAAGAATTAAATCGAACGATTCGGTTTGGAGTAATTCCAGCGCTGTTTTCCCTGAAGAAGCCACACTCACTCTATATCCTTTCTTTTCCAGTATCTTTTTCAGGGAATTGCACATCTCAGGCTCATCATCCACTACCAGCAGTTTAAATGAGCTCTTTTTATTCATAGGGATATTGTAAAATTGATTCTTTTAGCAGTCAACAAACAAGATACATCCGTAGAGCAGCCGGGCTAAAACAGGAGATATCTCATGAATTGATGCGACAATAGAATATACGTTGCACCCTAGAAGCCAGAACACTCCTTCAATACTTTCAAGGCTGAAGGAGCGTCAACGGCTACGTTTTTTGTGAAGGCTTCGACGCTCACCCGTCCCTTGTATCCAAGCTTGTGTAGGGTGGAAAAATAGACCCGATACTCCTCTTTGGCTTCTTTCGGGAAGGACCGATTCTCCACTTCGGCAAAGTGGGCATGCACCAGAAGTCCTTGAGCAAGGAAGAGGGCCTCCACTGGTTCCTGTTCGAAAGCCATGTGGTAGTAATCGGTAAGCACTTTTATAGAAGGATGTTTCACTGCCCGGCACAGATCCACCGCTTCCTTCATCGTGTTGAGAACATTCGCCTCTACCCGATTGTGATACTCGATGGCAACGGTTATACCGATCTGCTGGGCTACTTCAGCGATCATGCCTGTCGCTCTTCGAATCTGCTCCATCCCTTGATCCCGCGGAAATCCTTCCGGCAAGTTCCGGGCGCCGGAGCTTCCGAATACCACTACCTCTGCTCCCAGGTCTTTCGCCCTTTTTAGAGAATCGCGCGTGTAGCGGGTAAGAGTGTCAAAATCTACATTAGGACCCGTGATCCGCTGAGAAGGGGGGAAAAAGTTATTACAAGCTTCGATAGGCAGGCCCGCCCGCTCGACTTTCCTGCGGAAGGCCCCCCACTCTTTCACGGGAATGTTCATCAAATCACGAAGGGAGAACTCGACATAGTCGTATCCCCATTCCTTTAAGCGCGGGATCAGCTCCAGGGCGATGGGGTCAGTTTCCGGATACACCATGTTGGTACAGAGTCCGAAGCGAAAGGTATTCTTTTCCATGGAGTAGGGTAGTACCATGTTTTCTTGTTTTCTGCAACACGCAGCATTTTCTAAATATCCCAGGGCATGAAAAATAAGGGCTTAAAAAACCCAAACAGCCTTGCAAACAGGAGGGAAGATGATGTACATGAAGCCGGCAAACTAGCACGCGCTGCAGGGAACCGCAGGAGGAATAATTGTCCGTGAAGAATGCATATGAGGGCGTGGAAGGGCGCTGCAGGGAACCGCAGGCCTGGTTCATCGAAACTTGATCTGTACCTTCTCCTTCGTCTCCATCTGTAAACCAGGGTACTTCCGGGAAAACTCCTTCAATTCATCCAGGGTCCCTACCCTGTCCGTGGTCAGTTTATCGAAGGCCTCCTTATTCTGTAGCAATGCGTTGAAGTCCACATCCATCAAGGTTACGGTAGAGCCTGTTCTGTACTGGGAAACCGAGAACCAGTACATTTCTACAGGATACTACTTTCAAGCGTTGCGAACAGCCGCTTCAACGGGGTTTCATATATTTATGAAAAATACTTAAATTACAGGTTCCCTTTTAATGACTTCGATGCCCTGCCATCTGCCGGATCGAAATCGCAGGTACATGCTGATCCCAAGCACCATCACGAAGAGAATGAAAGTGATCCACACAGCGCTGGGAGAATAGTTCCAGTGCTTGATCATCGCGAGAGAAAGGAAAGAGTATACCCAGTGAAGACCAACGGAAATGTACATCACAGTCCTCGTGTCCCCCCCACCCCGAAGGGCCCCGGAAAATACGATCTGGGCAGAATCCGCAAGGGTGTACAATCCTGCCAGTCTAAGCATGAACACCGCGAGGGAAAAGGTATCGATTGCAGACCCCCTGCTAGACAGGTAATCGGGAGGTACAAATACCTGGACCAATTGGGGGGAGGCAATCAGGAACAGCACCATCATGGAAGCTGAGTAGATCCAGGCAGTTGCCAGTGCTGTATAAGTGGCTCGACGAGCTTCAATATACTTACCCGCACCGACCCTTCTTCCCACCATGGAGGTTACCGCATCCCCGATTCCCAGCATGGGGATGAACGCCACCAGATCCCAATTGAAGGCAACCGTAACAGCCGCAGCCACTTCCGGTCCGTACGAATGCATCAAGAGAACAAAAAAATTGAAAGCCGTTACATTCAAAAAAAGTTCTCCCCCAGCGGGCCCCCCATACCGCATCAATTTGGCCAGAAGGGGTACATCCAGAGGCCGAATCCGTTGGGTCTGAAATGAAGCGCGGTAGGAGAACCCAAGGAATGCCAGCACAAGGATCACCACTGTGCTGAAGGAACCAAGGATCGTTCCAAGGGCTGCCCCTGTTATACCCCACGCGGGGAATCCCCAGTTCCCATAGATGAGGGCATAGTTGGCAGGAAGATTCACGGCCATCCCGACAAGATTGGCTACCATTACCACCCGGGTCTTCCCGATCCCCAGAAAGAACCCTGTGAATGCGGAGCGAATTATAGGGAATAGACTCCCGTACATCAACACACGGAAGTATGTATACTCGAGGGAAATCTGATCCTCTCCATGCCCCAGAAGGATGAAAGCTGTTTTCATCAAGGGGGATAGGAAAAGAAGAATCGGATAGGCCACGAGGGAAAGATAGATCCCCTGGTACACCACTGGAGCGCATTGGTCTGTGCGCCTGGCTCCAAAGTATTGGGCTGTCATTGCATTCACATACCCCACCATCCCCACAAAGAAGGAGGTAAGGGTGAATTGGCTCAAGCCGCCACTCATCGCCGCTGCCAGATGCAGTTCACCCAGTCGGGATAGCATCAACCGATCGAAGAAGAGCATGACCGTATCGGAAACCTGGGAGATCACCATCGGGATCGCGATGGATAACAGTTCTTTTAAGAGGAAACCCATAGATAAAGGGTATTGTTACTTGATTTTCAATGTAAAGGAAAGCTCCCCCGATACAGTGAGGGACGGCTCCGGTTCTGTTACACTCCTATCGATCGAAAGAATGGATTCCTCATCCTGCACCAGGAAGATCACTTCCTCTTCCACCCGAAACACACCCTCGGAAGGGACTTCTTTTTTTCCCCCCGTGGCAATATCGTACTGGTAGAGCCCCTTCTGGGGAGTCAGCCGAATGGAGACTCCTTCCCCTGTTCTTGACCAGAGAAGAATGACCCTCTTCCCATCCTGCCGACGGAACGGGAGGACCTCCAAAGAGTCCTTCAAATCCGGAGATGAACGAACAAGATCCGGACTATACGTGGATCCTGCGATCTGCCTGGCCAGTAAGGTATAGGCAATCGCCCCGGTTTTCGGTTTGAAATCCGGATAGTTCAACCCAAAGTACAGCTCAGAATCCAGTACAGAGGGAGCATCCCCCTCGGGAAACTTATCGAAGAGTTCATACCAGAACACGACCCGGGCCCCCCGCACGAGTAGACCTGCAAGGGTCTTGATCACATATGATGGTTTCTTTTCCTCCGACACCCGCGTTAGGTACCATCCCCCTGTAGGAAACCCCACTTCCGTTACCCAGACATCTCCCCTGAAACCCTCCTCGTCCAGGATCTCCTTCAGCTCATCGTAGAGGCGCATCGTTCCTTCGGGATCCAGAGCGTACGGATGGAAAGATACAGCATCGGCATACTGGAAGGCTCCTGCACGGAACATCCCCCGAATGAACCCGCCAGGAACCCGCCAGAAAGAGCCCATCACCACATAGCTATCGGGATCGATCTGTTTGATGCGACGGGCTGCTTCCGTGGCAAGGACAAAAAAATCTTCATCCGGTCCCTTCCAGAAGAGCCAGTTCGGTTCGTTCCAGATCTCGTACGCTTTGATCCGGCCCTTGTATCGCCTTACAACTCCTTCTACATACTGAAGGAAAAAAGGGATCTTAGCCGGTTCAATGTGCCTGCGGGCTTTTTTCTCGTCCTTCCCGTAGATCCAGGGAACATCGTAGGCGAGTACCGCAAGGATATTCTTGCCCGCCCGTTCCGCGTTTTCCACGTACCGATCCCACCTGCGGAAATCCCACTGCTTGGTCCGCTTCTGAATGGAATCCCACCGGAACGTGCTGCGGATCCAAGAAACTCCCATCTCATCCAGTAACCGATTCTCCTTTTCCGTGAAGCGTCCCCCCGCATGAGCCATTCCAAAGGCATCGGAGGGTATCGTTCTGGGTTCCGGAATCGAGAACCGAACAGTACTGCATCCGCTTAAAAGGAAAAAGAGAAGAATACATACGAAGGATCCTGATCGAATGAATAGCACTGTCCCCACCTTCCTAAAGACAGTATACCATATTCGATCAGGTGTACCCATCCAATTCAAACGGACCTTCTGGCTTCCTCTCGTGCCAGCATCTGTTTTTTCCATGAATGGAGGGCTAATGACAATCCGATAATTCCATAAGCTACGAATGCCCGAAAAAACTCTCCCAACTGTGCATCCCCAAATAAAGTTCTTCCAGCTAGCGGAGACACAATGAACATGGTATGGAACAATAGGGTTCCCAGAAGAGCTTGCCCAATCGTAGCCTTTGCTACCGATGCTCCACCGATCAACAAAGCAGCTATAGCGAACATACCTGCCTGTTCATGGCTACCGTAGGTACTAAACGTACCCAGATTCTGGAGAAAAATAATTTGACCTATAGAAGCCAGCACGGTAGACATAACCATCGCAATGATTCGTACCCGATCGGAGTCGATGCCAGCAACCTCTGCAATGTGGCGATCCTGGCCCACCGTACGCATATCTTGTCCCAATTTAGTGCGGGTGAAGAAGGTGATAAATAGGCAAAGTCCCAATACAATCAGGAAGGTTCCTACAGGCACACGAACGAAATTGAACATGGAATGGGTATATACATGGAAGGCTCCCCATCCGACAAGGAACAATCCCAGTATACCCATCCCCAGGAGTTTGCCTATCCGGACAGTACCTTTCTGAAAGAAGTATTTGAATAGGTATACCCCTGACAACAGGATTCCGATAATGACTGCGCTAATAGGAAAGGGAATCCGGATCAGGTCATCCATCCCATTCTTTAATCCCCCTGTTAAATCAATGGATGTCCTTAATCCGACCCCACTGGAAAGCACTAATACATCATTTTTCATGGGAATCACACTTCCTACGAGCAAAAGAAACACTAGCTGATAAATTCCATTCGCAAAAAAGCCAAGAATAAGAGTAGTAATCATCTCTTTTCCACGGGCTCGGTTCAATAGGCGGCCAGTTAGAATACCTAATAACACTGCAATGGGAAAAGCCAACAGAACGGACAGTAAGATTCCACTTATACCCGGTATTTTCCAATGGGTAACTACTATAATGGCTGCCTGACCGGCCATCGCACCCAGCACAATCGCAAAATTCAGACCCAAGCCCGCCAACACAGGGATGATAAGGGAAAGAACCATAAAACTATTTCGGGCTAATCGGTTCACAATGTCCTCGAGAAAAAAAGGAAGGGAAAGACCAGATACCCGTAGTCCCAACACTCCGATTACTACAAATAGTATGCTTACTGCATTATTAGCAAGGAATTTTTTTATCTCTAACTTTCTCATTCATTGCCTCCTTTCTGGGCCAGCGCGTACAGGATAATTCCGTTGGAAACAATGATTCGAGATATTTCTGCTAGGCTCCCAAGGGTGGCCACTGTATTGGCCACGGGAAGAGCTACCACCAGGATTCCTTGAAAGAGAAAAGTGCCGACGATCACATGGCTGATCTTTGCTGTTTTTAATGTGGCCCCCCCGATCAGGATTGCTGCCGCAGCGATAAATCCCATGTACATGGGAGCTTCGTACAACTGGAGGAATCCAAACCCTTGTGCATACGTCAGGATTCCGATGGCTCCAAGAATCGTAGAGATAATGGTGCCCAGAATCCGCATACGATCCACATCGATTCCAGAAGCTTTAGCAAATTTGGGATTCATTCCACATTCCTGCATTGCCAAACCTACTCTGGTACGCAGGAAAAGCCACACGATCAGACACAGTACTCCCATGAATACAAGAGCTCCCGTAGGGATTTTTATACCATAAATCTCGAAAGCCCATAGTTTGTTCAGTACATTACTGAACCGTCCTTCGAGAGATACCGTAACGCGGATTCCCTTTCCAATGGCCCAGGCCATTTCGGGGTTCTTAAAAGGTAGGGTGACCCACCCGAAAGACATCAGTGACACAAATGCGAAGCCTACGTAGGTTCCCACTGTCATCTCGGAGCCTTTTACCCGATTCAACAGTAGTCCATACCCATACCCAACCAGTATAGCGAGGGGAATAGAAAAACCAATTGCGGCAAAGAAAGCTGTCAAGCCTTTCAGGTTTAATTCGATGCTCATCACACCGCCTAAAAGCCCACAGATAATCCCGAGAGGTAGGCCGAAGAATAGACTGGTACCTACCAGGATCGAAGGAAGCATTGAAAGGGTAAGAACCGTATTCATTCCTAATCTTATTAGGGTATCATAAAGTAGAGCTGGAAAAGGGATGGAAAGGAAAGCTGCGGAAAACCATAATGAAACTAGGAACAGGATGATGATGATCCTAGGGATTCCAAAAGAACGAATGGTCTTTAAAATAGGTTCGAGTATTACAGTTGCTTGTGATTTCTTGTTATCGTACTGCATATTCCCCTGCCATAAGTAAACCAAATTGTGCGTCTTCCGCATCCGGATCCAATATTCCCATCACTCGCCCTTCGCTTATAATGGCTATCCTGTCGCAGATTGATCGTAGTTCTGCGAGCTCACTTGAGGTCAACACAATTGTCATGCCATTTTTCTGGTTCAATTCTACCAGAGTATCCAGCACCCTTTTTTTCGCTCCGATATCGATACCCCGCGTAGGTTCAGAAACAAAGAGAAGTTTTGGCTCCAGTGCTAAAGCCTTTGCGATACATACTTTTTGTTGATTCCCCCCTGACAAACGTTTCACCGGTTGATCTGGACTCAAACAACGTATGTCCAACTTCTGGATCATGTCCAGTGCAAAGGAGCGGATCTGGGAGCGATCCAGTAAAGAAAAAAATCCGAATTTTTTCAGAAACTTTCTCTGGATCTCCACCGCAGGAGCAATTATGTTCATTTCCACGCTCATGTCCAGAAGAAGACCCACACCTCTTCGATCCTCAGAAAGTAACGCCAAACCACGCTTCAATACTTCTCGAGGATTATTGATAGAGATCTCTTTCCCTTCAAACTCAACCGAACCATAACTATCGTATAATCCCATGACCCCATTGGCAATTCCGATTTTCCCCTGTCCTGCCAGGCCTCCGATCCCAAATATTTCGCCTTCTTTAATATCCAGATCCACCTTTTGTACGGTTTCCCCTGGCATAAGAACCTTTAAATCCCTAATTTTTAAAATTGTCTTTCGCTCCGTTAAATTTACCTTTCGTTTCCCCATGTATTCGATCGAATGACCGACCATCAACTGGGCTAATTCCTCGATTGTAGTTTCGGATTTCAATTTACTGGCTACCTGCACTCCATCCCGAAGGACAGTAATCCTTTGACATACCTCCATAATTTCATGCAGTCGATGCGTAATAAAGAGAATAGAAATTCCATTTTCGGATAGCCTTCTGAGGGCAGAAAGCAGCGTATCTGCCTCGGTTTCTGTGAGAACCGCTGTTGGCTCATCAAAAACCAGGAGTTTAATATGTTCCTTATCTAGCTCCCGCGCTATCTCTACAAACTGCATGTGCCCTACGGGTAGCCCTGCAACTTTTGCCCATTCGTCTATATGCATCTCCAACCTGGCCAGCGCTTTCTTCGCATCCTGTCCCATCGACTTCCAGTCTAACGTTTGAAGACCAGGCCCGAGAATTCTCGAGATAACATTCTCTTTTGTGGTTTCACGGTTTAGTTTAATATTTTCTGTGACAGAATATCCGGGAATCAGCATGAACTCTTGATGAACCATACCTATTCCCAGCGCCATCGCATCGAAAGGGCTTGAAATTGTGACGGGTTTCCCTAAAAATTCTATACTTCCCTCAAACCCGCCTGTGGAATGAATTACCGACATCCCAAACAGGATGTTCATCAGGGTGCTTTTCCCTGCGCCATTTTCCCCTACAATGCCATGGATTTCACCTTTATGAACCGAGAGATTGATACCCTTCAGCACCTTGTTGCCGTAATACTCTTTTGAAATATTCTTCATTTCAAGAACAATTTGTCCGTTTCCTTCCACAGGGCCTCCTTAATAAAAGGGTGTATAGATGTATAGATATAAAAAACAGGGCTTTTAAAAGCCCTGCTTTATTGAGTAAAAATTATTCACTAGAAATTATAGAAGTCGGAAAGATAGAGGAAATAGTTCTGATAGGTTTTTCCGGTTTTCCGACTTGTGTATTCTGTCAATTCTACCTTCCCTCCTGCAATATTTTCCATTATGGAAACAAGCTTTGCCTTGTCAACCTTCCCGTTTGTTTTCCCTTCAATATACTCCATTGCGTACCGCACCCCCGCCTCCATATACATCATATTTACAGGGGTAGGCCAGGTAGACATTCGACCAGACATTCCAGCAGCTACAATCTTGGCCTTTTCTTCGCTCAGAATCCAGGCTACATCCGCCTTCTTTTCGGGAGGAACAGCAATTCCCAGTGCGTTGGGAAGAGCATGGAAGGGAGAAGGACAGCATTGTACTGGATAGATGGCCTTATTAGCTATCACCTGTCGAATCATGGGTTCTTGCATGGCACAGTTGGTTCCGAAAAAGGCTGTATCAGGTCCAAATTGGCTAACTTTACGAGGAACATCCTCCATGATGAACTGCTGAGTACCAGGAACTCCTGCATCACCCGTTGGATCGGGAGCATCCTGTTCTACAAATCGGAGCCCAAGTTTTGCAGCCGCTTCCTTCATTAGGGTTCTGCGGGCCGATAATAGTTCATAGGACATATGCCTAGGAAAAGAATAATGAACCAGAGTTTTGGCACCCAATTTTTTTGCTTGCTGAGCAATCTGTTCACCCCGAGCAAGATCATTCGTTTGAAGGACAATATCTCCCTTGCCTGCGATCATATCAGGATCTTCGCCGGGCACGCCAAGTACAAAGAATATGTCTGGTCGAACCTGCCGGACGCGGTCTACAGCAGCGGCAGCTCCTGGTACCGCTTGAACAAACACGATTGCTTTTACTTTTGGGTCACTGGCCATTGCCATCATATTAGAGATGGTAGTTTCCTGTTCCTGCATGAACCTTGCGGGATAGGTGGCGATAATAATCCTATCCTGCCCAAACATTTTCTGAATGGCTTCTGCCTTGCGGAACTCTTCCTCGTTCTGTACCACCGTGCCTGTCATGATTCCAATCTTGTAGTCTTTCGCAGTTGCTGCTCCTTCTTTCCCTCCCGAAGCGTATAGGGACAGACTAAGCACCAGGAAGAGCATAAGAATCCCATACATCCGTATCTTCATAACTAACCCCTTGATATGGTTTATCTTAAAGAGATGGATCAACGATCCACTTTAAGTGCCCTTACCTACAACGATGCATTCAAGCCCGTGAACACTAACTCGTTACAGATTTATAGAATATAATGGATTATAAAAATTCGCAACTTTTTTTTCAATATTTCAAGCTAAGTGAGGATTGCACGAAGATCCTTTTTTCCCCATACTACCCCTATGAATATCGGACTGATCGGATTACCGAAAGCGGGGAAAACCACCATCTTCAATGCCCTTACCGGCCAGCTGGCCGAAACTGCAGATTACGATACAGGGAAGGTCGAACCCAACGTAGGAGTCGTACCTGTTGCGGATGAGCGGGTAGATAAACTTTCCGCTCTCTACAATCCCAAGAAAACAATCTATGCCACCATCGAGTTCATCGACTTCGTGGGATCCCACCAGGGTGCGGCAAAGGGGGGGCTTTTCTCCGGTGAGGGAATGGCCTTGATCAAAACAGCGGATGCGCTGGCCCTGGTACTACGTAACTTTTCCAATCCCACGATAGAAGGCCTGTATGGGCCTCCCAACCCCCTGAAAGATCTTGAAACGATCCTGGATGAACTAGTTTTAGCGGACCAGGTGGTGGCGGAACGGAGGCTTGAACGGATCCGACAGGACCACCAGCGCGGGAAAAAAACCCCGCAAAGCATGGCAGAAGAGAAGATGATGGAACACATCGTGGAAGCACTCGGGAGCGGAACTCCTGTGCGAAACCTCGAGTTCTCGCCGGAGGAACTAAAGCTTATGGCGGGGTACAAGTTTCTTACGGCAAAGAGCCTTTTGATTCTTCTGAACTCGGACGAAACTCGCTATGGGAAAAATCCATCCCTTTTGAATTCCCTCGCGGCAAAGGGAACAGAATCAAGTGCCTCCCCGGCTCAGGGAAAAAGTTCTACACTAAGAGGAGGGCCAGAAACCCCCGTGATCGAGTTTGCAGGCAAGTTCGAAATGGAACTCGCTCAGATAGACCCCACGGAACGAGAGGCGTTCATGTCCGATATGGGGATCCGGGAATCAGCCCGGGCCCGGCTGACACGAGCTGCCTACGAAACACTGGGATATATCAGCTTCTTTACCGTCGGAGAGGATGAAGTACGGGCCTGGACTCTGCGGAAAGGGGCAACAGCCCTGGAAGCGGCAGGCACCATTCACTCCGACCTGGCCCGGGGGTTCATCCGTGCTGAATGTTTCACCGTGAAGGATCTATTGGAACTAGGCTCAGAAAAAGCCGTGAAGGAAAAGGGGTTGTTCCGGTTGGAGGGAAAAGAGTACATCGTGCAGGATGGGGATATCCTGCACATCCGGTTCAGCGTGTAGGAGAATCGGGAATGATCGATCGAGTATACTTCTACCGGGAAGGTGCAGCGAAAGGGGAACCGAAGGCATACCTCTACGCCCTTACCGATTGCGAACATTGTAAAGCCGGCATGGCCTTCCTCGATACTCACCGTATTCCCTACCGCTACGTGTACGTGGACCAGCTGCCTCCTGAAGTCCGTATTGCCTTCAAGAAAGAAGTAGGCCAGAAGTTCTTCCGGAATCTTCTGTTTCCCATGCTGGAGCTTCCCAATGGGGAACTCCTCTTTGGCTTCGAAGAACCTGTCTGGCGGGAGAAACTAGCGCAGCTTTCGCTGTAATACTTTTCCGCTCTCCCCTTACAGCACCCTGGTCGCGGCCCAGAAGGCTAGGGGAATGGTAACGATCCCCAGTACAGTGGATACGAGGATCATCGTGCCTGAGAAGGAAGCATCTGCGCCGTACCTCCGTGTAATGATATAGGAAAATACAGCTGAAGGGAGGGTGGACCCTACCACGAATACAATCCCCATCTGATTGGTCAATCCAAACACCCGTGCAGTAAGAAACCCTAACAAGAATCCTCCGACCACCCTAAGGGAAATTGCTCCCCAGAGGTGTCGATCAAAGGATATCCGTTGCCGTCTTAATGCCACACCCAAGGAAAAGGCTGCAAGGTTCGCCATTCCTGCTCCCCCAAACTCTGCCGTATCCAATAGAATCTTCGGTATACCAATTCCCGCATACCGGAAGAAGAAACCCAGGATCATCGCCCAGAGAAGGGGAGATTCCAGTACATCCCGCATTCCTTTTAGGGAGAATCCTCCTGTCACCAGGATAATACCGATAGTAAAAATCGCAATGCCCTGCATCTGGTCATAGATCACGATGACATTCATCGCTTCCGTGCCACCCCACAGGTACATAAGGGGTATCCCCAAAAAACCCGTGTTGTAGAAGAGGATGGGCGGCAGGTAAGACCGGCGGTCCAGCTTCGACACTTTAGCCCACACATACGCGACGAATCCAATCAGAGCAATCACAAAAAACGAGGCGCCCCCGATCCGGATCACAGAGGCTCCGGAAAGGCCAGATCGATAGAGTGAAACGAAAATAAAAAGGGGGGCGACGAAATCGGTCAGAACCCTTACAAGCGTTTCTTCCGATAAATCGAAGATCCTCCCCAGGAGGTATCCCGCTGTGATAGTTACCACCAGGGGAATGAGGATTTCCACAATGTGCAGCAGGATGGCCATACTATCTCCTATCTCCTAACATTACCATTCCTCCGTACAGAGGGTACAGAAGACGGGAAAGAGCCGGCGAATGATCGGGATCCATCTTATCCCATTGCAGGAATGCCTCTAGCAGGTGCATGTGGGGATTCTGCCTTCGATATTGAGGGTAGAGTACCATGGGAGAGGCGGCAGTACCGTTTCGCCGCTCCCAATATCCGCCTCCCTTTGGATCCCGTGCAAACCGATCCAGTCCTTCCAGAGGTGCATAAGCCAGATCCCGAAAACCATGGGCGGGATTGGCCGTATCCCCCTGACCCGTAATCCTGCCATGCACCACACCGCCATTCCGGTAAACCTTGTAGGCTTCGGCTAACGCGAGCAACCCAAAGGGCTGGTCGTACGTGTCGATCGTGCGATCGAGAGGATCCCCCTCTAAGGTACAGGATCGAATCCATCCCTTGGATTCTTCGTCCCAGAATGCGTGGATCAGCCGATGGAGGGATGCCATCCTGTCTAAAGATTCTCGCCCCGGGGGAGATTCCATCGTTTCTTGTTTGTTTCTTGCCTCCTCTGTCGAGCATCGCAAAAAAGTATATCCAACCCGTGCCTGAGTCAGCATTGTGCGGATAGTCTCCGGCCCTTCCTGCCACCCTGGAGCCACACTTTCCGCGTAGCCACCCGCAGTCCGAGGGAGGTTTCCCATCCAATCGAGGCATACTTCTTGTATCCAGCTTTTCATGGGTTGGTACTGTACCACAGATTGAATCGATTCAGAAAGGGGTCTGTTAAACACGCCCCCCGTTGATGATGTGCTCTAAAGCAAGGTTATGGACACTACCGCTCTAAGATGTGAGAGAAACCGCCTGCTTACAGTCTAAGGCCGGGACCTGAGCGATGAAGGCCCCCTTCTTCTTGCCCTTCCAGAGGGAATACTCTAAAGTGAAGGTATGCGGATTCTGGTGATCGAGGATGATGAGAAAATTGCTTCCTTCCTCACGCAGGGACTGAAAGAAGTGGGATACACAGTGGATTCGGTTCGAACGGCCGAGGAAGGCTTACAGCGTTTCGAAACGAAAACCTACGATGCCGCTGTGGTGGATATTATGCTTCCCGGGATGGATGGCCTGCAACTGGTGGAGACCCTCCGGAACCGGGGGAATAGAACCCCTCTTTTGATCCTCAGTGCCCGCCGATCCGTGGACGATCGCGTACTGGGACTGCAGAAAGGAGGGGATGACTACCTGGTAAAACCCTTCTCTTTTGCCGAACTATGGGCCCGGCTCCAGGCTTTAATACGCCGGGCCACTCTTTCTACCTCCCCAACCACCATCCTCCGCTACGAAGACCTGGAGATGAACCTCGTCACCCGCGAAGTAAAGCGGGGAAACACCCGAATCGACCTCCAGCCGCGGGAGTATGCGTTACTGGAGTACTTCCTCCGGCATCCTGAACAGGTGCTTACCAAGACCCTCATCATGGAGCATGTGTGGAACTACGACTTCGATCCCCAGACAAACGTCGTGGATGTGCTGGTGCACCGTCTGCGCACCAAGATCGATAAAGATTTCTCGTCCAAACTGATTCATACGATCCGGGGGATCGGGTATGTGCTCCGCAAAGAGTAGCCCTTCTGCCGAACGAATCCTCCCGCATCCCGGCAAGATCAATCTTCGGATCGCTACGCTTTTTTCCATCCTGTTCATCGGGACCATTCTTACCCTGTTCAGTGTGGTGTTCTTCCTGATCGATCGATCCCTCTATCAGAAAGAGGTGGGTTTCATTCAGCACAAACTCCTCGGCTATTGGGCCCTTTCCCAAACTCAGGGGATAGAGTCCTTTCTGAAAAGTCTAGAGACAGAAAACCTTCTACTGGAAGGGACTCCCTTCTTTCTCCGGCTCTCCGATGCTAAAAATAACACCCTCTTTCTCATACGGCCGGAAGGATGGAAGGAGTTCTTCTTTGACATGGAACAATCCTTGCCCCAGGATCCGAACTCACTCATTACTTTGAGCATATCCAGCCAACCCTACACACTGGTGGCAGGCGGCATCCCCCTCACAGGGGATCTGTTCCTTCAGGTGGGAACCTCCACAGAAGAAAGGAAAAGAACCCTTACTCTCCTGCTACGCACCTTTTCACTCCTTCTTGTACCACTGGCAGGGATCAGTTTCCTCGTCGGTTCCTTCCTCACTTCCCGTACCCTTGCCCCGATCCAGCGGCTCACCGAGCGGGTGCAGGCTATCATCCTCACCGGCGACCTTGCGCAACGGGTACCCGCACCGAAAGGGAGGGATGAACTTCAGGATCTGGTGACCCTCTTCAACACGATGCTGGATCGGATCAGCCTCCTGGTGCAAAGCATGCGGGAAACGATCGATACCCTTGCGCATGATCTGAAAACTCCCCTCACCCGGTTCCGGGGAGGTAGTGAACTGGCCCTTCAGACAGAGGACCCTATTCGATGGAAGACCGCACTGGAAGAGGGAATCGAGGAATCGGAGAATCTTTTACAGATGATGGATACGATCCTCGATATTTCGGCTGCAGAGGCTGGAGCCCTGCCCCTGCGGCTAGAGGATCTGGACCTGGCAGAACTCCTCAAAGACATGGCTGACCTGTATTCCTTCCCTGCGGAGGAAAAAGATGTGCGTATCTCTCTTTCCCTTCCGGATAGTCCCCTTTTTCTCAATGCGGACCCCAACAGACTTCGGCAGGTGGTAGGGAACCTTCTGGATAACGCCATCAAATACTCTCCCCCGCACACAACAGTTTATCTGGAGGCGTATAGGGATGATTCCATGGTAGTCCTTCGCATCCGGGACGAGGGTGAAGGGATTGCTCCCGATGATCTTCCCCACATCTGGAAGAGGTTGTACCGCGGCCAACGATCGAGAGAGATCCCGGGCCTGGGACTCGGGCTTAGCCTTGTAAAAGCCATCGTAGAAGCTCACAGGGGATCCGTACACGCTTCGAACCATCCTTCCGGGGTAGGAGCGTTATTCGAAGTCCGACTTCCTTCGCATTCGGGATAACCTATGCTCTCTTAGGTAGTGGTGCCAAAATTAATATTGGCACCACTTTGGAAACCTTACAAAAATGTAAGATAGGTGAAATCTTCCTGTAACGAATCGTTAGTATCATGAAGTCGGAATTCATAAAAACGAGTATTACAAGGAGGACGTGCTTATGAGACAACGTATTCTTCAAAAGAGTTTTACCCCTATCTTATTCCTTCTACTCCTGAGCCTTTTCTCCTGCGGACCTGCTGGCAGTCAGACAGCGGATGCCCAGCCCCAGCGTCAAACTCAAACCCAGACCGTTCAGGTTCAGGAAGCAACACCCCTAACCAAAACGGAATTGGGAACGCTGGAAACTTATCAAACTGCTTTACGGAAAGTGGCACAGAAGGTCCTTCCCGTTGTGGTGGAAATCGACGTGGTAGAAGTGGTGAAACAGCCCGTGCCCGTATTCGATTTCTTCGGGAATCCCTTCGAGTTCTTCTTCGGACCCCAGGATCGGGATCGGCGGGTGCCTCGAACCCAGCCTCAAGAGCGGGAGTTTCGCAAGCAAGGATTGGGATCGGGAGTGATCATACGGAAGGATGGCAAAACTGTGTACGTTCTTACCAATAACCACGTAGCTGGCAACGCCAGCGAGATCAAAGTGACCCTATACGACGGCAGACAGTTCGATGCGAAGCTTGTAGGTACAGATGCCCGCAAAGATCTAGCTCTCATCTCCTTCGAAACGAACGAAACCGTACCCGTGGCTGAACTGGGAGACTCGGATAAGGTGCAGGTAGGAGATTTTGCCATTGCCGTGGGAAATCCCCTCGGGTTCGAATCTACCGTTACTTTTGGGATCGTGTCTGCAGTGGGACGCAGGGCAAAACCAGGGATGGATGTGGGAAATTTCACCGATTTTATCCAGACAGATGCCGCCATCAACCCGGGGAACTCCGGTGGCGCCCTGGCAAACATCTATGGGCAGGTAATTGGAATCAACACATGGATCGCCTCCCAGAGCGGCGGTAGTATCGGGTTGGGATTTGCCATCCCCATCAACAACGCGAAGAAAGCGATCGAAGATATTATCACTAAAGGCTCGGTGGAATATGGATGGTTGGGAGTCAATTCAGGAGATCCTTCAAAGGAACTGCGTGACAGTCTCGGCATCCGGACATCGAACGGAGCATTCGTGTTCGACGTGTTCCTCGGAAGCCCTGCGGACAAAGCTGGAATACAGCCCGGAGATCTGATTGTACGGGTGGGCCCCTCTGAGGTGAAGAACTCCAACGATCTCGTTCGTCTCGTGGGAAACCTAAGTCCAGGCAAGGTCACAGAGTTTCAGATCGTCCGCTTCGGGGAAACTCGAACAGTATCTGTCCGGATGGAAGCCCGGAAAGCGGAGTCCGAGCTGGAAAAAGTGGCCCGGAAAGCCTGGCCAGGATTCTCCGCAGTGGAACTCACCGAGCGGATCCGAAAGAACTTGAATCTGAGTGCCGATGCGGGCAGGGTCATCGTGGGAAATGTCACCTCCGGCAGTCCTGCCGAGTCCGCAGGTCTTCGAACAGGAGATATCATCCGGGAGATCAACGGGAAGAAGATCAATTCGGTCGCGGATTTCTACCGGGAGATCAATACGAACCAGAAAGAGTTCATGATTCGGGTCAACCGTTCGGGAAACGACTTCCTCATCGGACTGGTGAAGGAGCGGTAACGTAGCAAAACCTATTCTCCCCCCGGCTCCCGTGGGCAAACGCCCCGGGGGCCGTTTTTTGTCAGGTGTTTATTTTTTAAGTGGTGCCAAAATTGTGGCAGTCCCCTCAGGGTATTTCAAGATGCGCTTTCCCTGTTCGCCCTTGCTCAGATGTATGTCCTTGTGCAGGCGGGCCATCTCATTGGTTGAAACACTGTAATTGGGCACCTTTTTACCCTTGCCACAATTTTG